>JACPGD010000291.1 GCA_016182645.1 Candidatus Hydrogenedentota bacterium
CACCCTCGGCAACCCAACCCTCGAAAAATGGTGACCTGCGAAGAAGACGCCTACTGCCAGTGAGAAACCCACAAGCAAGAAAGAAGACTTTCTGAAAGAAAAGCAGGCAGAGTCTTTTTCTGGAGTCGCAGAAGCCATGATCAGTCCCAATCGTAATCGAGGTCGTCACTGTTGCAGCCTCTAATATCTGGGCTGATCGCCTCTGGACCTTGTTCATCAGGAGTCCAACGTCTTGGCTTAAACTTAGGGCAATCTTCGTGGGGCGTTTTACAGTCTCCTGACTCAAGAGCCGAAACATAATAGAACCCACCGCCACATGTCATTCCATCACAATCCGAAAAGGTGCTCACGCACTCCCCCGGTTCAAGCTCCTCCCATTCTCCGTCGACACAGGCGTGTTCCGTACCACTCGAACTATTGCAGCACTTCCCTCCCAAAATTCCCTGATTTGTACCGCCAAGAATGTCCTTGACTTGTATGGGTGAATTAAATACGGAAATATATCTATTTGGGCCATCAACCATGCCAAATGGATCTCGTGAAAGCCACCGGTTTGCCGCAACATTCCGGTATCTTAGAGGAGCAAAATAAAGACTTGAATCTTGGTCCCATTCATGGCCAGTGTAGAGCAGTTTAGTGTTCAATGAGCCGCCGAAGAGGACTTCCCCGTAGGGATCGTATTTGAAAGTCTCGATCATGAACCTGTCTTGATCATACAGAGCGCGGGTCGATCCGAGATGATCGTGGAGGTAATAGGAAGAGGGAGCGTTGGCGGGGGTGCTTCCCGGGACTTCAGAGAGCGGCATCCGACCACTGAGGTGAGGTTTGTATGAATAGCTTTTCTGCAACACCCCTACATTATTCTCTTCGCTAATTAAGTTCCAGCCGCTCCAGTTGTACCACGTGTAAGTGGATTCATCACTCCTTCTTCTCCGTTTCCGATCGCCGCCATATGTGTAAGTAACGTCACCTTCAGCGGGGATGGACGTGTCCACGGAAGCGAGTTTGGAGCCATACCGCCAGGCGTAAGTGGCGGCGTTGTTGCCGATGGCCTTCTCCGTGGTGCGGCCGTAGGCGTCGTAGGCGAAGTCGATGGTGGCGCCTTGGGCGCTGTTGGCCATTTGGGTGAGTTCGTTGGCGTTGTTGGGGGTCATGGTCCAGGTGGAGAAAGAGTCGCCGTTGATGATTTTGACGTCATCGACCTGGAATTGAGCGCTGGTGTTGACCTGGAACCAGAGTTGCTGGTTGGTGGTGACGCCGCTCGAAGTGGTGGAGAGGATTTCGGCGAGGGACTGGCCGCGCTCGGCGCGGGAGACGGAGACGTTGCCGCCATCGAGCTTGGCGACGACGTCGTACCAAGTGTCTTCACTGGTGGTGGCGGAATTCTCGAGGTCCATCGAAGTCCACGTGGTGCCGTTCCATTCCCAGAGCTGGGCCTTGTTGGGATAGAAGCGCACGTCGATGCGCGTGGAACTGTTGTTCCGCAGGATGCAGCGCAGGTAGTAGTTGTTGTTCGAGGTGTCCTCGCTCAGGTACGAGAAGCGGATTTCGCTGTCGTTCACGGAGACGTTCTTGTAGAAGGAGATGGCCGCGGAGGTGTTTACGTCATTGCGCATGGCATAGGTCGAAGCTGACCACGTCCCGCCGCCAGAAGTGTTCCAGCCGGTGTAGTTGCCGTCGTTGAAGTCATCCGCAAACGGTTCGACCTTCTGGGTCATGTTATCGCCGTCATCGTAGGTGTAGCCGTATTCGGCCTCATGGCCCCAGTCGGTCGTGTAGACGGCGCTGGTCAGGCGGTGGCGGGCATCGTAGTCGTGGATCCAGAATCCGCCATCGTTCTCGTCAATCCGCTCGATGCCGCCATTGTCGTCCAAGGTGCAATCGATAGTCATCGTCGTAGGCTCTCCCTATCCAGAACGAGGCCTTGATATTATCCCAATTTCCATTTCGCATTCATTAAGCTTAAGGGGCAAGGTTATGACGACAGTTTGTGACTTTTCTAGTCTGTCAACCGAAAAGGAATATGTTGCGACCGGAGCTGCATCGCCGAATTGACTTCTCGACCTGTATACGCTCCTGATCTCCATCGGTGTGGCAGTCAAAACAAGGGGGTCTATCGGCCCACGGGACAGATCAGGCACTGAGCCAATGCATCTCAGGGAAAGTCCGTCCCAATCAACTTCAAGTATGGAGTGACTTTCATTGAGCAAGGTAATTTCAAAGAAAGTAGAGTAAATGTCCCTGGTAAGCCTCGTCGTAGTAGTATGTATTTCGAGACTAGCATTACCTATAAGAACCTTATTGCCCGCCGCTGTGACTTTAGCATCACTGCTTTTACAATAAAGAATACGACACGTATGGGGCATAAGTGCTTCAATGGCACGTGGCTCTCGACAGCCTATGCATAACGTGGCCAGCACTGCAAGCACTGAGAGAAGAGGGATTTCTACTCCTTTATACAATCGCACCACCCGTCGCGGCCATAACCGCCGGAACTTCCTGGAATCGACCATCCTGCATCTGGATAAAACGTGTCCATTGCGAATTGGTTGGCGTAGTCTTCCCCCCATTGGCCGTTGAAGCTCAGCCACCCATCTTCCATGTGTCCTACCTCATGCATGAGAATACATTGAAACACAGCGCTGTGTTTGTCATTTGCGCAAAGCTCACCAGACAAGAAAATGATTCTAAGCGGCAGTACGCCAGCGGCCGGGGCAAAAGGATGTAACCATTTTATCGGCCAAGTTCCAAGCTCTGATGAAAAAGCAAAAAATCCTGGATCGCGGGGAGGTGCTACATCGGCATATGTCCGCTCCGCCTTCCTCGCACATCCTGAAAATGGATTCCACCATAGCGCGGCATGGAACATGCACGACACGCAAACTAGTCCAGCTGGATCGACATGAGAAATAGGGTTTGAGTTAACATAAAGATAGCGATTTTGTGAATATGTGTTATCAACGGGATCGCGTGAGAGCCAGCGTCCGGATGTTGTGTCATACGCTCGATTGGGCGCAAGCCCGAGCTTAGGATCTGTACCAAAATTCAAATAGCCAAAGTGATTACTGTCAATCCCATGCTTTTCAATCACTTGACCAAACGGGTCGTACTTTGTTGAAGCGACAACTTGTCCACTATGATTGAAAAGCTGGGAAGGCCGCCCAATGCCTCGATGCAATATGTATTTGTAGCCCGACGCTGAAGTGTCTGATTGTGAAAATTCTCCTCCAGTGATATCAATATACGTGGTAATTGGATTCCCGTATTCATCTTCCTCATGCAGTGGAAAAATAGTGTTTCCGTATCGATACCTTATGCTTGATTGTCCACCAATACTAATAATCTTCTTTGCGCCGCTGTAAGCGATTTCTGAGTCTAGTTCATCCGGTATTGAAGACTCAATACTGCTGATTAGCGAGCCAAGGCTGTAGCCGTAGGATGCACTGCAGGAGCCAATAGACTTCTCTACTCTGCGACCCCAGTCATCATACGCGTAGTCAATCGTCGTACCCTGCCCGCCATTGGTCATTTGGGTGAGCTCATTGGCATCGTTGCAGGTCATGGTCCAGGTGGAGTGGAGCGTGCCGTCGATGATCTTGACGTCGTCGAAGCGGAACATGGCGTTAGGCGTGACTAAGAACCAAAGTTGGCTGTTGGTGGTGCTCTCGGATACGGTCGTGGACAGGATCTCCGTCAACGCACCGCCCTTGGGTCCGCGGAAGATGCTGACGTTGGCGCCGTCGAGCTTGCAGACGACTTCGTACCAGGTATCCTCGGCGGTGTCTGCGCTGTCCTCCTGGTCGAGCAGGTTCCAGGAGTCGCCGTCCCACTCCCAGATCTTGGCCGTGCTGGGGTAAAACCGCACGTCGATGCGTTTGTTGGTATTGTTGCGGAGAATGACGCGCAGATTGAGCGCGTCGCTAGACGTGTCCTCGCTGAGATACGAGAAGCGAATCTCGCCGTCCTGCGCTGTCCGGTTCAGATAAAAGGACGAGTTGCCCGCGGTGTTGAGGTCGTTCGCCACGTAGTAATTGGCCGCGCTGAATGACCCGCCACCGCCCGCCACGTTCCAACCGGTGTAGTTCCCATCATTAAAGTCTTCCGCGAAGGGTTCGACCTTCTGCGTCATGTTGTCGCCGTCGTCATAGGTGTAGGCATAGACCGACTCATGCCCCCAGTCGGTCGTGTAGACCGCGCCGGTCAGCCGGTGGCGGGCGTCGTAGTCATAGATCCAGCAACCGCCATCGTTCTCGTCGATGCGCGTGATATTGCCATTGTCGTCCAAGGTGTAATCGAAGCTCAAGACGGTGTTGCCGCCAGTGACAGCATCTTTGTGGTCGATTTTCTCCAGCCGGTTTAGCGTGTCGTAGGTGTAGAAGCTCGCCATGCCATTGGGCAGGCGTTCTTCGGTGGGCCGGTTGAGGGCGTTGTAATAATAGCTCCAGATCTTGCTACCCGGCGCGGTAAGCGTTTCGAGGCGGCCATTGTCGTCGTAGTCGTAGGAGGTGGTGAAACCGTGGTAGTCCGTCATGGAAGTGATGTTACCTGCGTCGTCATAGGCGTAGCTCAGGGTCTCGTCATCGTAATCCGTCAGCGTCGTGACCCGTCCGGCCGCGTCATAGGCGTACTCCAGCGTCTCGCCCGCGACCGCGGATATCCAGTCGTCGATTTCGACCAGGCGGCCGAGGCTGTCAAAATGGTACACGGCATCATCATAGCCCGCCCCGGCGTGGTAGCGCACCGTTTCGAGCTTTCCCGTTTGCGCATTGTAAAAGTACTCGGTCGGATCCGTAGACCCCGTAGTTCCCGCTCCGATCTCCGTGAGCCGCCCCGCCGAGTCGTAGGTGTAGTGGACCTGTTTGCCGATTTCGTCTTCGGTCATTTTGCTGCGGTAGTTGTCGTCGTAGGTGTTGGTCGTGGTATTGCCATTGCCGTCGGTAATGGCGTCGACCGCGCCGAAGGACGTGTAGACCGTAAGCGTCGTCCCTTCGCCATCGGCGTCCTCACTTTTACGCCCAACATGGTCGTAGTCAAAATCCGTTGTGACACCTTCGAAATCCGTTTCGGATATTTCGAGTCCCAATTTGCCATAGGCGGTAGTCATCGTATTGGCGCTGCCGGAGGGGCTGGTTACCGTGGTCTGCCGGTCCATATTGTCGTAGGCGAAGTCCGTCTCGCGGTCGAGCGCGTCGGTCACTTTTGTTTGATTGCCATTATCGTCATACTCATATTCGGTGACGTTGCTCAGCGGGTCCTCGACGCTGATGAGCCGTCCAAAACCGCCGCCGCAGCCGCTGCAGCCGGAGGTGTCGTAGGTAGAGGTGGTGGTCTTGCCGCGCGGGTCGGTGACGGTGGTGCGGTTACCGAAGTCGTCGTAGGTGTATTCGGTGATCAGGTTAAGGCCTGTGGGGTCCACGGCTATGGTCAGGCGGTTGCCGACGCTGTCGTAGGTGTATTCGGTGAGGTCGCCTTCAGGGTTGGTGACGCTTTCTAACTGGCCATAGGTGTCGTAGGTGTAGTCCCAGGTGTTGGCGCCCTGGGAGGGATGCTCCTTGGTGGTCATCTTGCCGTTGGCGTCGAAGGTGAATTCCGTGTCGAGCCCGTCGGGGCCGGTCACGATATCGGGGCTGGCCCAGCCGGAGGTGTAGGTGTATTCGACGGTGCCGCCACCATCGCCGAGTTCGGAAGTCAGGAGTTGGCCTTCGCTGTTGAAGGTGTTGGTGGTGATGGCGAAGTTGCCGGGGGCGAGGCGTCCCGTGAGGTCGCCGGTGGTGTAGTTTTTCGTCCAGCGCTCGTAGGTGGTGGCGTCGACATAATAGTCCTGGTAGCGGTTGCGAGTGGCGTCGCTGGTGACGGGGGTGCTGACGCACTTGGAGAGCTGGGTGGCACCGTCCATGTTGCGGATGGTGGCGACCTGGGTGGAGAGGCTGCGTTCGTAGACGGTGTTGAGGCCGTTGGGCGCGAGCAGTTCGATGCTGTCGGCGCGATAAATGCTGTTGGCGTCCAGGTCGAAGCTCCAGGTCAGGGTGATGTCGTTGTCCATTTTGTCGGTGATGAGGCTGATGTAGCGCGTGCCCGTGGCCGCGCCATCGGTGGCGTAGGCGTACTGGATGGTGTTGCTGTCCGCGTCGGTGACGGTGATGAGCTCGTCGCTGGAATACGTGTAATCGACATCGACGAGAACGGTGGAGTTTTTCTTGAGTTCCGCCTTGGTGATGAGGTTGCCGGTGTAGGTGAGCGCAATATGCTGGACATCCCCCGCCGGCGAAGAGATCTTGGTGAGTTTGCCTGTGCCGGCCGCGCCATCGTAGCTGAGGGTGATTTCATTGGTGTGGAGGTCCTTAATCTTTTCGAGGCGCGCGTAACGGTAGCTGTCGGTGGTGGCAGCGGAGAACTCGTAGGTGAGCACGCCGCCGCCCAGTTCCCAGTACCATTTCAGCGAGGTGGTGTCGCGCTTGAGCACGTTGAGCTTTTCGCCGCTGCCGCCGGTGTCCCGGGCGTAGTAGTCGTATCCGCCGGAGGTGGAACCGTAGGTGTAGGTGCGTTGAGCGCCGATCTCATCGAAGAGAACCACGGCGGACGGCGTTGTGCCGCTGGAAGTGCGAAGGAAGATGTTATAGGAATGGGTCCAGCCGCGGCCGATGCTGTTCATCCAGGGCTTGCTGGTGCTGTCGAACTCGGCGCGGAGGTAGCCGTCGGGATTGTAGAAGTGGCGTGCAAAGCTGAGGTGCATGCCGCCGCGGGTGCGGACCGCAAGGTCGGTTGCGGAGACGTGCGTGCCGAGGTTGAAGGTGTCGACGCTGAGTTGGATGCCTTCGCGGTCGACACCGGAAATGGCGCTGGGGCCGGCCGGGGAACCGGGGAGGATCCCAGGGGGGCGCGGCCCGCCCATTTCGCCGGGGACGACGCCCCAGCGGCCAGGTTCGTCTTCGGGGGCGGTGTAAGAGACGCTGTTACCGCCGTGGACGCTGTCGAGGGTGGCAGTGTCGAGCAGGGCCAGTTGTGGATTGTGGCCGGCGGGCACGAGGGCCATACCGGTCCATTGTTTCGCAAAAATATCGATTGGTTCGGTGGAATCCCCGCTGTTCGGGTCGTACACGCACACTTGATCCGTCGAACAGGCTTCGACGACGACGAAGTGCCCCAAGGCAGTGCCGGCCTGGGTACTGCCGGGGGCTCCCGCCAACAGCGCGATAAAGGGCGGTTCTATATCTTGAAGGTTGGCGGCTTCGACGCCAAAGAGCGTCATTCCTTTCTTTTCCGCCGCCTGGATGAGCCCAGCCATGGACGCGCCGTTGTTGCGCGCGCCAGAGAGGGCGGCGAGGTGGCCGAGCGGCACTTTCTTGCCGTTCAGCTCGAAGAGGCGGCACAGGCTCTTGGGGCCGCAGAGCTGGGCGAGCTGGGTCGCGTCCTGGCGCTTCTCCGGGAGGCCGCGGGCCACCTGGATCGTTCCCAGCAGATTTTCCTGCTGGTAAGCCAACTCATCGCTTGCCGCCCGCGCTTCGGGGGCTTCCGAATAGTCCCTCAGGAGCGTCTGATAAATCTGTTCCGCGCCATCGTAGTCGCCGGCGGTGGCATAGGTGTTGGCTAGCATCATCAGGGCGCGGGGCGCCAGCAAACTCCCCGGGTTCTCCTGCACAAAGGACCAAATCGCCTCGCTACCGCCGCCGATTTCCTCGCGGTGCCGGCGCTGATCGAGCAGCGCCAATTCATACGCCACCATATGGTAGGTGTGGCGGCCAGGGGTGAGGTATCCCACGACCTGGTTCAGTGCCGCTTCGGCTTCATCGAATTGACCGAGTTCCGAATGGGCGACGGCAAGGTAATAGCCGAGCCAGCCCTTCACCCAATAATAGACTTGTGGATCGTCGTAAATCCCGGAGAGATCGATCCCCCGCATTTCGTCCAACAGCGAGGCGCGATGCAGCGCGGCGCCCGCCTTACTCCGGTGTTCCCGCGCCTCGTAATCGGCCAGCATGGCATGGGCAGACGCGCGTACCATGGGAGCGGCGCCGTGTTCCGCGATTTCGTTCAGACGCGCCGCACATTGCGTGAGCTGCTCTGGCCCCAATGCGCGGGCAGTTTCAATGTAGTAGCCGAGCGTGGACACCTGAAAGGGATCGTCGGGATGCGCCGCAGCAAAGGCCTCAATCTGCCGCAGGGCTGTGGGCGCCATACGCTGGAGCACTTCCACCGAACCCACTTCGATGGCTTTTTCACAGCCCACCGCGTAAAAGCTGCAAATGGCATACTGCCCCTGCGCGCTCAGCGATTCCAGCGGCGGGAGGTCGGCTTCGATGGCACTTAAATCGGAGAGGGAAGCGGTGCCCTGCGCGATGAGTTCCGCAATATCGCCAATCTCCCCTTCCGCGTACACGGCAGTAGGTGTTCCCTGGTATTCTTCCAGGGCGGCCAGGTAGCTGGAGAGTGCCTGCGGATACTGCCCGGTCTCGCGCAGGTTGTCCCCCTCCGGCCAGGTCACCGTAGGAGTCTGCTGTGGCGCAGGGGATGAGGGCTCGGCCAGGGTCTGAGAGAGTGTCGCGAGGATGTCGGATACGCTGGGCAAACCGGTGGCGAGAGAGGCTATCTGCACGTAGTTCTGGCGGTTCGCACCGGAATCCTGCCCTTGCGGAGGCTGCACCGGCGGGACGCCCGCATCACCTGTTTTGGAAGGCAGCGGCTGACCGCTGAGGAAGAGCCCGAGCAGGTTTTGGCTGTCCTTAACGTCCTGTAAGTGCGCGAGCATGGGCGCGGTTACTGACGGTGGGATCGTACCCCCCCCCCCGCGGCATACAAGCCGGGCGAGAGCATGGAGAGGGCGGTGAAGAGACAGGTGGCTTGGGTGGCGAGCGAGTACGAAGGCGCTTTCATAGGACCCCCCTGTTCCCCGTTGTTTTTCCTTCCGAGGAATGTGCTGTAAGAATTACCATAGATGATGCTGATTGTCAAGGACTTTTTTTCTGTGTCAGGCATGACTTCATTAAACTCATACAGCATCATCACTTAACACAAACAGATCTTTCCAACTTAGCATAATTCTCTTGATCCGTGTTTCTGCAAGGACGGTTCTTAGCCAGCGCCCGGTATTGTGGCTTGGCCG
The DNA here is from genome assembly GCA_016182645.1 of Candidatus Hydrogenedentota bacterium. Classification (GTDB taxonomy): domain Bacteria; phylum Hydrogenedentota; class Hydrogenedentia; order Hydrogenedentales; family JACPGD01; genus JACPGD01. The sequence continues at coordinate 9,101 of JACPGD010000291.1, forward strand.
GTGTCTCATCAACGGAGGCCAGACCACGCCAGGTTGGGCAGGAACCAGCGCTGGGCGGCGTAGAAGACGAAGAGGACTGGGACGACGCTCATGACGGTAGAGCCTCCCCGCGCGGGAGCGCAGCGCCGGCCCTGTAAAGTTGGGCCGCATTCTGGAAGAAGAGGTCCCATCGTTCTGCCTCGCTGAGACCAAGAAAACGAACGGCGTAACACAGTGCACACAGACTCTCGTAGGCGGCGAAGGTACTCTTCGCGGCCATGCCGCCGGCGCGCGCGACCATTGCGTCCGTGCAAACGTGCCAGCTCATGCCGAGGCGCACATAGCTGCCGCGAAACGCGGCGGCCGTGACCAGGTCCGTGCCGAAAAGGATGCGCGAACGATCATACCGGGAGAACAGGCTGAGAAAAACGCCAATGTCGCACACCGCGGACGTGTCCAGCCAGAGATTTTCGGCGGCCGGGAGGCGCTTCAAGGCATCGTCCATGTTCGGCGGGATGAAGCAGCGGCCGCAATGCGCCAGGATGAACTGGCAGTGAGGATAGTCCCGAATGAGGCGCGTGATATCGTCGAGGTTCTCTGCATCCGCCATGCCGCGCGGCTTCGAGACGTGCAGCATGACGGCGAGGCCATATTTGTCCGCAAGTGCGATCTGTTCCTCGGGCAGCATGTCCGTAATCGAGGCCTGGGCGGGCTTTAGTACCGAGGGATTGAGGGACTGAATGTCGCGTTCCAGATCCACGGCGGGCATCTCCGGGCGCACCAGCAGAGCGAAAGGCCAGCCTTTCTCGTTGGCGCTTCTGGCCACCATTCCGTTTTCCCCCGCCATGTCGACGTCAAGCGTGGGAAAGCCCATCAACATCCCCGAGACTTCGATCCCCGGGAATAGCGCCCTCCACCACGCCTCCAGCCAGGGCAGGTCCACCTCATTGAGCAATGGATCCAGGGCGAGTGGGAGCGTCTCTGCCAGCCGCGGGTGGAACTGATTAATCAGCAGGTGGCAGTGCGCGTCGAAGACTTGTTCCGGAAGAAGTGGACGAATTTCCCGTTCGTAAATCTCCAGGTCAAATTCAGTCAACTGGACGTTGCGCATCGGTCCCTTTGTTCCCATATGTCCCAATCGTCCCATTAGTCTCACGTGTTTTCGTAAAGCGGCTGACGGCGATCCCCGCGGTGATGGCCGCCAGACTCGATACCGGCATGATCAGCGTGATGGAAATGGGGCGCGTTTCCCCCGTGAATAAGGCGAGGATTTCACCAGAGTACGTGAGGCCGATGGCCAAAATCGCGCCGGTCGCAATGGCGGCCCAAGCCCCCGCGGGCGTGCTGCGCTTATCAAAAAAGGCCAGCACGAACGCCACAAACAGGGGCGCGGCCAGCAGCGAACTCACGCGCACCGTCACTTCAAGGAGGTTGTTGCCCGGCACCAGCGAGACGGCGAAGCTCATGGCCGTGGCGACACAGCCGACCCCGACGCCCACCCAGCGCGCGCGCGCAAGCCGCGCGGCGTCTGTGTCGCACCCGTGCGTGAAGACACCCGAGAAGTCGGTGATGAGAACCGTACTGATGGAACTGATTCCGGAATCAAGGCTGGACATGGCCGCGGCGAAGAGGGCCGCAACAAGGAGGCCCGTCAACCCGGCAGGCAAGATGGCCGCAATGAAGTGAGGAAACAATTCGTCCGCCTGGCCGGGCAGCGACATGCTGGGATCGGGCAGTTGCGCGGGGAACCGCAAATAGAACCCGACTAGCGCCAAGCCGGTGATGAACAACGTCGCGCTTGTGAGCCAGTCACCGAGAATCGAAATGCCAAAGCTGCGCCGGGCCGCCCTGGCGTCGCGCGTGCTCAAGAACCGCTGAATTACCACTTGATCGCCGGTTGCTGTAAGGATCCAGAAGGAACAGCCATAGAGCGCAACACTGAGGACCGACAGCCGGTCGAAGGGATTGAGAGACAGTAGTTTTGGCCGTTGCCAATTCAGATCGGAAAGTTGCGCCGAAGTCCAGTCCGGCCACCAGGCCGTAAGTCCTCCCGTTTTGACCGCAATAAAAGCCACGGACAGCCACGCCCCGCCGATGAGGATGATGAACTGGATGACATCTGTCACCATGACCGCGCGGATGCCGCCGAGCACGGTGTAGAGCATGCCGATGACCCCCACAGTCAAGAGCGTGGCACTCAGCGGCAGGCCGGAAACCTGGCTCGCGGCGAAGCCGCAGGTGAAAATGACCAGTCCCATCCAGAAAATGCGCGACAGGATGAACAGGATCGCCGCTGCCTGCCGCACGCCCATGCCGAATTTCTGTTCCAGCAACTGATAGCCCGACGTGACTTTGTGTTTCATGATGTGTGGAATGATGAAGAAACCCACAACCACAAAAGAGATGGGTGCGTGGAGCATCTGCCAGGCCCAGGAGGGGCCATTCTTGACCATTTCGCCAGGATTCGAGAGGTACGAGATCGTGCTGACGAGCGAGGCAATGATGGAGATGCCCGCAACGAGCGGATGCATGCTGCGGCTCCCCACAAAGTATTCTTCGGTGTCATGCTGCCTGCGCGACGACCACCAGCCCACACCCAGCACGCCTGCCATATAGGCCGCAATCACGATCAGGTCGAGCGTCTTCAGGTGCCCCATGTGCGTCCTCACAGAATTCTCGCGCCAAGCTGCCGCACTATAGCATGATTGGACCTTCATGGGTGCCATGCCCAGCCCCGTCCTCGGGGCAGGGCATGCGGACTCGGCTCACGTTGGATCGCGCCGTTAATGAAGGGGAAACTATGAGAATCGAAGATCAAGGCGTGGTTTTCGCGGGTGCGCCGGGATCGGACTGTCAGAGTGCAACCTTTCCCTTCGCGTGCATAACACCGAGTGGCCGCTGGTTGTGTGCTTTTCGCGGTGCGCGCGACAAACGCTCGAATGCGGGACAACGGACCTTGCTCACGTGGTCGGACGACGCCGGCAGGACGTGGCGCGATCCCTTTTCGCCCGTGGCCGCGCCCGAGTTTGGCGGTCTGCCCGGCAGCCTACGCTGCGGAGGGGTGCTGGGCCTCGGCGGAGACCGCCTGCTCGCGACGCTGGCTTGGGTGGACGATTCACACCCGGACCTGCCGTACTTCAACGAGAAGACGGAAGGTCTTCTGGACACGCGGATCGTGCACGCGCGATCCGAAGACCGGGGCGCCACATGGAGCGCACCCTGGGTGATGGACACAGCGCCCTTTG
>JACPGD010000022.1 GCA_016182645.1 Candidatus Hydrogenedentota bacterium
CGTCGCACACGGGCGCCAGTTGGGAAACGGCGTTTGGGAGCATCCAGGAAGCGGTCGCTGTCGCGTCGAGCGCCGGCGGAGGCGAAGTCTGGACCGCGGCGGGATCGTATCACGGCCTCCCCCTGTACTCCTTGGCGCAGCCCAGCGAAGCATTGCGCATGGCCGGCAATGTCGCCATCTATGGAGGCTTTGACGGGAGCGAAACCAGCCGGGACGAGCGGAATTGGATGGCCCATCAGACCATTCTCACGCGGAGTTCCAACGGTATTGCGACCTGCACGCTGCCCCTCGTTATCGCCATCGAAGCAGACAACGCGGTGCTGGACGGCTTCAGACTGCAGAACGGTTGCTCGAGCTTTGAGGCGGGCGGGATGTTTATTCTCGGGGGCGCGCCCACCATCCGCAACTGTTACTTCGCCGGGAACAAACTGACGTCTTTGCTCAAGCGGGAGGAATTCCCGCCCATGGCGACAGAGTTGCCCCGCTACAAACAGGATGATTTTGGCGGCGGCGGGGCGGTTTCTATCAGCTTGGGAAGTCCCCTTTTTGAGAATTGTCTGTTTTACGGCAATGAGAGCGGCGATTTCTTTGCCGGAAGTGCGCTGACGGGCGGGGCCATTTATTGCGACGCGGATTCCACGCTGACGGCGGAACATTGCACCTTCATCGACAACTTTGCCGCAGGGGCCTATCCCGCGGGGACCGTGATCGACGGGCAGGTCACGGACATTGCCGCGGCGACGCTTCATTTGCGCCATTGCATCGTGGGTTCTTCTTTTACGGATTGGAGCGCGGCACTCGATTTCACCCCGATTTCCGTGACCCCCGGCGTTAATGCTGACGTGACGTTCTGTGACGTGATTGGCGGTTTCAACGGTGAAGGGAACCTGAGTGCCTACCCCCAATTCACGGGCATTTACCCGTTGCGTCTCGCGCAAGTGCAACAACGCGACCGTTGGGAAAGCGGGCCGGAAGTGTTCCAGTTACGGACCATTTCTCCATGCGTGGACGCGGGCGTCGCGACGAAGGTCATCGCTAGTGACTTCTTCGGCCAGTTGCGCCCGTCGGGTGCCGCCCCCGATCTGGGTTTCCATGAGTTGCGAGACGCGGACACCGACGGCGCGGATGATTGGTGGGAGGAGCAACACGGGCTCGATCCCGCGGACCCACTGGATGGATTGGAAGATGGCGACGGCGACACATTCCCCGCCGCCGTTGAATATGACATCGGTTCGGACCCCGGCGATCCGCTAGACCCGCGCGTGGATGTGTACGTAAGCGTGGACGGCGATGACAATGCGGGCGATGGCACGCCTGAGAATCCCTGGCGCACGATTGGCCGCGCCCAGAGCCTCGAGTACGCTACGCGCCCACTCTATTTCCCGCGCCTGCGCGTGCATGTGGGAGCGGGGGTCTTCGAGGAGAAAATCGAGACGATTACCAACACTGAAATCGTTGGGGCGGGCGCTGGGCAGACTATTCTTCAGTACTACAACGCTTTCGAAGAGGACCAGAACCACGTCGTCCTGCGGCTTGACGCGGACACCGCGGTCCGCGACTGCACGATCACACTGCCGGAGGAAGCCACGCCAGAGGATTTTGTGATCCTGGTGCGCATTGAGAATGTGGCCGCGGAAATCAGCAACGTCGTGCTCGATGGCCGCGGGCGCGCCGGCACGTTCGGCGTGTTCATTTCCGGTCTCGGTTCCTCGGCGTCGGTCGTGCGCGATTCCTCGCTGTTGAACCTGCAAACGGGCATCCAGACCATTAATACCGCGGCCAACATCACCCGCAATTTCTTCGATGAGATCACGGGGGTAGCGCTGTTCGTGGACCGACCTGACGAGAAGCAGGACGGGGCCGAAACGACGCCGCTCGTGGGCGATTTCGATACGGCGGAGACCAGCGGTTTCAACAGTTTCCGCGACGTTTCCGGCCTCTACGTCCAGAACAACAACCCGGATGAGACACTGGCGGAGATCAACGACTGGGGTGTGTACACCGAAGAAGAGATCGCGGCGAAGATTGCAGGCTCGGGCGCCGTGGACTTCGTGCCGTTCATTGGCAAGAGCATTTTGTCCTCGACACTGGTGGCGGGAGTCTTTGACGCGCTGACGGAAGCGCCCATCCCGGTGGAAAGGAATCCCGTGGCCGCGCTGGATGCGGCACAGGATGGCAGCTACGATCCCGCGAGCGAGTTGCATCTCTTCCCCACGCTGGTGGAAGGGAATTATGAATTGACCGCGACCGCGACGGGCTACGAACCGGGCGTGCTGGAGGTGGAGGTGTCGGGCGGCAGTATCCAATACGCCGCGCTCTATCTCGCCCCCACGCCGCCGAGCGCCGTGGATGCCGCGGAAACCTTGCTCGCGGCTTTCGCGGCCGCGGACACCGACAGCAGCGGCGGGCTCTCGAAAGCCGAAGCTCAAGCCCAAATTCCTGAACTGAACGACGCGCTGTTTGCCCAGCTTGATCGCGACGGGGATGGCGAAATCACCCAGCAAGAACTCGAGGCGGCCCTTCCGCCGTCCCCCGGCGGCTGCAATTGCGACAAGTCCACGACCACTTTTGACCCGCGTGCGTTCCTCGAAAACTTGTTCTTGTTTGGACTTGCCGCGGGCGTTCTGTTTGTTTTGGGCCGCCGCGCCTGATCTGGACATCTCCGGCCCTGCGCTCCATTTTCCGTCAAGCCACGGGGCCGCCCTCTCCCAAATCCGCGCATAAGGATTCAGGTGTGTGTCGCAGAATCAAAACAGACGCGGCCCGTAGACGCGACGTCCTCGTCGCGTCTACGGGCTCCCCTGCTTTCTAGTGGGAATCCTACGTGCGGATTTGGGCCTCTCATTGCTTCTTGAATCATTTGCATCATTGATGATACAATTGAATCACACAACTGAGGAGAGGCATCGTGGGCCAGCCTGTCAGGGATTCGTGGTTGTTGCTTATTCATCAATTGCCCCCTAAGCCTGCATACTTGCGTGTAAAAATCGGGCGCCGGCTCCAGGATATCGGGGCTGTGGCAATCAAGAACACGGTCTACATTTTGCCTAAGCGAGAAGAGACCATCGAGGATTTCCAGTGGCTGCTGAAGGAAATCCAACGCGAAGGTGGTGAAGGAGTTGTGTGCGATGCGGGTCTCGTGGAAGGACTGGCGGATGCCGATATCATTCGCCTCTTTAACGCACAGAGCGACGCATCCTATGCCAATCTTTCCCGGCAAGCCCGTAAGCTGCTGAACCAAATGAAAGCGGGCCCAAACGCCGGAAAAGATACGAGGCGATGGGAGGCGGAGAGCGCAAAGTTGCGCAAGAACCTGCAACGAATTGCCGAGCATGATTTCTTTAAGGTGAAGGGGGGACATACCGCGCGCAGCATCCTTGGTGATGTCGACCGGCGATTGGCGGCGGTATCGGAGCAAGAGGCCAACACGATGACCCTCAAGGGCACAACGGAATCATTTGCCGGGCGCACGTGGGTGACACGGGCAAACATCTTTGTGGATCGGATGGCGAGCGCGTGGTTAATCAAACGGTTTATTGACACCAGCGCCCGATTTAAGTTCGTGGACGCCGAAACTTACCGGCCAAGACCAAACGAACTCCGATTCGACACCTACGAAGGCGAATTCACCCACTGCGGGGATCAGTGCACTTTCGAAGTCCTCTGCGACGCATTCAAATTGCACGAACCTGCCTTGGCACAGCTTGCGGAAATTATTCATGACATCGATCTGAAAGACGCCAAATACGCGCGAGAGGAGGCGGCCGGTATCGCCCTAGTGCTGCGCGGGATTCGCGCTACATTCCGGACGGACATAGAGCGGCTGGGCAAAGCTAAAGAAGTATTCGACACGCTGTACCAGGAACTGAAGCCACGAGCGGAAACCAAAGCACATGATCCAGGTGACAGAAAAGAAACAGGCAAGCCCGGAAAAAGACGCTAATACGCCGAGTGCCGGCGCCCTTCCGCCCACATTCCAGGAAGCAACTCGGACGTGGGCCTACATTGGGATGAACAGTTTCGGCGGTCCGGCAGGCCAAATCGCGGTGATGCACCGCGTCCTGGTGGAGGAAAAACGCTGGGTCAGCGAAGAACGCTTCCTGCACGCCCTGAATTATTGCATGTTGCTGCCCGGCCCGGAAGCCCAACAGTTGGCGACTTACATCGGCTGGCTCTTGCATGGCGCGCGCGGCGGCCTTGTTGCCGGGACCCTGTTCATTCTGCCGGGTGTGTTGGTGATCATGGTGTTGAGCTATCTTTACGCAGGCTTTCAGCAAGTGACGGCGATCCAGGCTTTGTTCTTCGGGCTCAAGTCCGCGGTATTGGCCATCGTTGCTGAAGCCGTCCTTCGGATCGGCAAACGCGCCCTGAAAACCCGGTTTTCCGTTGGGGTAGCGGCATCGGCATTTGTCGCAATTTTCTTTCTCGGCGTTCCCTTCCCAGCCATAGTCGTGGGCGCGGCCCTGCTTGGACCGGCCAAACGGTATCACGAAGCGCGGAACTCCGGCGCCGCCCTGGCGCACCCGGACCCGTACTCACCAACTCTCGTGCAGCGCCCGAGCCTCGCTCGTTCCCTTCGTGTCCTTGCGGTGTGGCTCTCTCTCTGGTTAGTGCCCCTCGTTTTTCTGCTCGCGGCGCGTGGAGCCGAAGACACCTACTTTCAAGTGGGGAGCTTCTTCAGCAAGGCCGCGGTCGTCACGTTCGGCGGCGCCTATTCCGTGCTTGCTTACATCGCCCAGCAAGCAGTCGAGACGTTCGGCTGGCTGAGGCCCGGCGAAATGCTCGATGGCCTGGCGATGGCGGAGACCACGCCTGGCCCTCTGATTATGGTCGTGCAATTCGTCGGATTCATGGCCGCATTCCGCAATCCGGGTGCCCTGCCTCCGCTGGCCGCTGGAACCTTGGGTGGCCTGCTCACCACGTGGGTGACCTTTGCGCCATGTTTCCTTTGGATATTTCTGGGCGCGCCGTATATCGAAGCCCTTCGAGGCAACAAGGCGCTCAATGCCTCTTTGGGCGCCATAACGGCCGCGGTCGTGGGCGTGGTGTTAAACCTCGCCGTTTGGTTCTTCTTGCACACCGTCTTCGCTAAGGTAAGCGGGATGGCCTTTGGCCCGCTAACGCTGCAAATCCCCGATCTTAAAACCCTGAATTGGGCAGCGTTGCTTGTATCGTGCGGCGCAATGGTGGCCACCTTTCGCTACCAGGTCAGCATGTTCAAGCTCCTCGCGGTATGTGCCCTATCGGGCGTTGCCATAAAAGCGGTGTCTTTATGAAGACTCGATATCGAGTCTGCGTTAGGCTTCGTTTTCAATACGCCGGGCGGCGCCCGGCCAGGAGGGTACCCAAATGACTATCAGCATCGGACTTGGCATCTTACTCGGGTCAATCGTTGCTCAGGGCGTGTTTGCGGCGGCGCCTGCGGCTTCGCAGCGTTGGGACTTCGAAGATGTGACCATCGGAAAGCTGCCGGATGGATGGAAGGTGGAAGGAACAAACCAGGATGGCCCCGTCGCCACTTGGGAAGTGGTCGAGGACAAAAGCGCACCCGCGGGTACGAAGGTCCTGTCACTGACCAGATCAAACCACACCTCGGAAGGCACGTTCAATCTGTGTTGGAGCGATAAGAGCAGTTTCAAAAACGGTGAGCTGTCGGTCCGGCTGAAGGCCAACTCCGGGAAGGAGGATCAAGGCGGTGGCCTGATCTGGCGCGCACTAGACAAGGACAACTACTACATTTGCCGGGCCAACCCGTTGGAGAACAATATTCGCGTGTACTACGTGAAGGGCAGCAAGCGCAGCATGTTGAAAAGCGCGCCCGTCGAGATGGCCAGTGGACAATGGCACACACTGAGAATTGTCCACGAGGACACCCATATTCATTGCTTCTTCAACGGCAAGCTCCTGCTGGAAGTAGACGATAGCACGTTCGCGAACGCGGGTGGAATAGGTTTGTGGACCAAGGCGGATGCCGCTACATCGTTCGACGGATTGGAAGTCCATACGGATGCGTCCCAAAGTGTGGACGCACCGGCAGCGCCGGTCAAGTGAAAGAAACTCTGGGAGACTACGCCATGCTACAGAAACTTCTCCTCCTTTCTGTGGGGATCGCTTTTATTCTCATAGATGCGGCCCATGCCGCGCTCGACGCGGACGCTATCGGTAAAGTCGTTGGCGTGAAGGCCAGCGCGTCACCAGATGGTGTCGTTCGGGTCACCTTTCCACGGAATGAAGTCAATGTCACAGTGGACGGCATTGCAATGAAGCCGTTTGCCGGCCTTAGCGCCTAGGCTGCATTTACACCCGGCGATGCCGGGGCCATGATGATGGGCGACACGGTGGTTTTTGAAGACGAAGTCGCACCGGCGATGGACGCGGCATTTGCGGCTGGACTCGAGGTGACGGCGCTGCACAATCATTTCCTCTTTGACGCGCCAAAGGTCTACTTCATGCACATCGGGGGGGACGGGAAGCCCGAAGAACTAGCCGTAGCGGTGAAGCAGGTATGGGACGCCATCAAGGCCGTTCGCGCCGCAACGCCGCTCCCCGCCAAGGCCTTTCCTGGCAGTGCACCCGAAGTTGGTGTGGTCAACCCCGAGCCTTTGGAGGCAATCATGGGTACCAAAGCCATGACGCAAGACGGCATGACAAAGTTCACCTTTGGACGCGACGGCAGGATGCACGGGACCAAGATTGGCGCTTCCATGGGCCTGAGCACCTGGGCCGTCTTCTCGGGAAGCGATGCGAGCGCAGTCGTCGATGGCGACGTGATCATGGCCGCTGGTGAGGTGCAAACGGTGCTTCGCGCCCTTCGGAAGACAGGCATCTACGTCGTTGCATTGCACAATCACATGATCGGAGAAGATCCCGCATTCTTCTTCGTGCATTTCTGGGGAAAGGGCCCTGCGGCTGATCTGGCAAGGGCCCTCAGGAGCGTGCTGGACGCCCAAACTGCTGTAGATCAAAAAAGCATGAAGAGTCACGCAAAATGAGGGAAGTTTTTGGTCGTGGCCTTGTATTGGCGGCCTTGCTCTGCGCGGCCGGTTGCGGGAGTGGTCCTTCCGGGGGAGCCGCGCAGGGAAAGCGCGTCGTGGTTTATACCAGCGTGGACCGTGTCTTCTCTGAACCGGTGCTGCAATGGGCCGAACAGGAACTGGGCGTCTCTGTTCTCGGTGTCTATGACACGGAAGAAACCAAGAGCACCGGCCTGGCGAATCGGCTCATGGCGAAGAAGGACAATCCCGACGGGGACATTTTCTGGAGCGGAGATCCAGGCCGCACCGCACTCTTGAAGACCAAGGGGATCACCGCGCCGTATGACTCCCCGGCCGCTGCCGCCATTCCCTCAGACTTCCGCGATCCAGAACACCATTGGGTGGGCTTTTCAGCGCGCGCCCGCGTTTTACTGGTGAATACAGATTTGGTGCCGGCGGGCAGCGAGCCAAGCAGCATTTGGGACCTGACCAAACCAGCGTGGAAAGACAAGGTGAGCATGGCCAATCCGCTATTTGGAACAACATCCTTCCATGTGGCGGCACTCTATGAAGCCCTCGGCCCCGAGCCCGCCCGGAAATGGCTGGCAGAAGCAAAGGCAAACGGAATCCACATTGTTGCCAGTAATGGGGAGGTAAGGCGCCTCGTCTCGTCCGGTCAGATTGCCGTGGGGCTGACTGATACCGACGACGCCAGCGAGGCACTGAAAGACGGTCAACCTGTACGCGCGGTCTTCTTAGATCAATCAACGGACGGCAAGGAAGCACTGGGGACGCTCATCTTGCCCAATACGCTGTCACTCATTCGCGGCGGGCCAGATCCCAGTAGGGCAAGACAAGTCTTCGACTTCCTGCTTTCCCCCGAAGTCCAGGAAATGTTGGCGGCGTCCTGCGCCCAGGCTCCGCTCAGCCCCGGCGTCAAGCCCGGGCCGGGCGTAATCTCATTGGAGGCCATTGTTCCCATGCGGGTTGACTATGCGGCCACCGCGAATCGCCTCGATTCAATCATGTCTGAGTTGAAAACGTGGGTTGATTCGCCGTGACATCGCCAGGGGCCAGATGGCTTCGTGTGGCAAGCTGGGTGCTCTTGCTCCTCCCAACGCTCACGATTTCAATCTTTCCACTCCTGGCGCTCTTCGGTGAGGCATTTACAGCGCCGATGGTTCCTGGGGCAGCCTCTGACATCGCGTGGGGCACGCTCACGCTTACCTTGGTCATGTGCCTGGGGGCGGCTGTCTGCGCAACGGCCCTGGGGGTCTTCACAGGCTCGCTTTTAGGATGCGCGGACTGGCCGGGCCGCCGCTCGTTGCGGCTCCTGCTGGTCCTCCCTGTACTGATACCGCCTTACTTGCATGCCATCGCCTGGACGAACCTCCTGCGTGCTCATGGGCCGGCGGCACAATTCTTTTTCACGACAGCCGGGCTAGATCCGGCAATGCTGGCGGAGGCAATTCACACCGTGCCGGGCGCCATATTCATCTTTACTCTCGCTTACTTCCCCTTGACCATGCTCATGACTGAGAAAACCATGCAACTCGTCCCGCCAACGTTGTCTGACGTTGCGCGGGTCTACGGCGCGTCTACGTGGCAAACGTGGCGGTGGGCCATCTGGCCCCACATTCGGCCTGCGGCCACCACAAGTGCCTTGATCGTGTTCCTGCTGACAGGCTCGGAACTCGGCGTGCCCACCATTTTGAAAGTGCGTGTGTTTAATTTTGAAGTCTTCACACAACTCAGCGCATTCAATAATTTTCATAGCGCCGTCTTTCTGTGTACACCCTTGCTTCTGGCCGGCGTCGCGCTCGTGTTTGGAGAGTATCAGATCGGGGGCCAGCCACACTGGCAGACGCCGGATATCGACTATCTGGCCCCGCGTCGATTAACGTTCCGCAATTCGTGGCCCCTAGCTGCGCCCCTCTTTTTCTTCGCCACATTTGGCGTTATCGTTCCTTTGTCCTCGTTCGGTTCCGCATTCGATCATAATTCCGCTGGGAAAATGGCCGTCTTGGCCATCCGGCCCATCCTGAATACCTATAGCTACGCACTGGTGGCGTCACTTTCCTGCATGACGGTGTCCTTTTTGCTTGTAGCCTCCCTGCCAAGGGCAGCAGGTGTGAGGCGGCGCCTTACGGACATTCTCCTTGTCGCCGCTTTCGCCGTCCCAGGCACCATCATGGCGTTTGCCCTTCTGCGCCAATTCGATCACGCGCCCTATACGCAATTTCTGACACCACCGGTTTTGGTGGTTGCCGCCCTCTTCGCGCGGTTTCAGATTGTGCCATTTCGAGCTTTATCGCAATCGCTCGCGCAAATACCGGTGGAGCTATTTGAAACCGCGGTGATCGAAGGCGCCGGGCCCGCACAAGTTTTCCGGCACGTGATGTCCCCCGTCCTCTGCGGACCGGCTCTTCTGGTCACGGTAGTCCTGTTCTTGCTGACATTCAATGAACTGGGGAGCACGATTCTGCTCTATCCACCCGGAGGCGAAACGCTCCCCATTGCCCTCTACTCAATTGAAGCCAATAGCCCCCGGGCGTATGTGGCTTGTTTGAGCCTGATCACACTCGTGACACTTCTGGCCCCCTTTGCCCTAATCAGTTTGGCTGGTGCGCTGACGCGAAATACGTGGCGCGGTTAAAGTCAATCGGCAACGCGCAGCACAATCTTGCCGAACTGCTCGCCTTGTTCCATGCGTTCTTGCGCTTGGCGCGCGTCTTGGAGGGGGTGCACCGAATCCACAACAGGGCGCAAGCCTGTCGCGCGGACGGTGCGGACCAACTGGCGAAAGTCGTCCTGTGATCCCATGGTCGAGCCCAGCACGGTGAGTTGTTTCCAGTACATCGTGGCAATGTTCGTCTCGACCGCCGCGCCGGTGGTCACACCGCAATGCACGATGCGCCCGCCTTTGCGGACGGCCTCGAAATTGATGGGCCAGGTTGCCGCGCCGACCGCGTCGAACGCGACATCGACGCCTGCGCCACTGGTGATTTCGAGCACGCGTTGCGCGACGTTTTTCGTTTCGCGGTAATTGATGGTGTGTGCCGCGCCCAGTTTTGCGGCGCGCTCCAACTTTTCCGGAGTCCCGGACGTCACGATGGCCTCGCCGCCTGCCGCCTTCACCAGTTGCAGCGCGGCCAGCGCGACGCCGCCGCCAATGCCGTGGATAAGCACTGTCTCGCCCGGCTGGAGTTTCGCACGGGTATGGAGCATGCGCCACGCGGTGAGATAGGCCAGCGGCAGCGCCGCCGATTCTTCCCAGGTCAGGTGCGGCGGCCGCGATTGGAGGTTCTCCGCCGGCGCCACCGTTTGTTCCGCGAAGGTGCCGGGGCGCCCCATCCCCATGATCGTGAACTGCGGGCATTCGCTCTGCTGCCCGCGCAAACAATGCGGACACCGGCCGCAGTTCAAGCCCGGGTTCAGAATGACCTCGTCGCCCACAGCGACGTTCGTCACGCTCTCGCCCACGGCGGCAACCACGCCCGCGGCATCGCTTCCCAGCACGTGCGGAAACGAAAGCTGCAGACCCGGGCGTCCTTTGCGAATCCAGATGTCAAGATGGTTCAGGGCCGCAGTGCGGACGTTCAGCAAGACTTCACCGCGCCCCGGCGAGGGTGGGGGCACGTCTGCAGTTTCGAGGACATCGAGACTGCCGTGAGCACGAATGACCGCGGCTTTCACGTTACTTCCCATCCTCGAGAATGATGAGGAAATCGTTGTAACTTGGGCCGTTGTTGGCCGTGATGCTCACCACGCTCCAGCCCTTCTTCAAGCGGTCTTCCAGATCTTCCTTGCCGGAGCCGTTCGATTGAATAATCAGGGATTGCTGCATACTCACCTCCTCCTCTATAGGGCACATACGACCTATGGGATTTATACTGTGGGTGTCTGGCTTTCTCCGGAGGACACGTCCTCTTGGCGGAAATCCGGGTAGAAGTCTGTAAGATACTGAATGGTCTGGGAGCAGGTCAACTGACCGGGCGCCGTGGCCGCGCCGAGATAGGTGTAGGTCAGCAACGATCCGAGGGCCGGAAAGAACAGGCGTGTCAACATTCCATGCGGTCCCATGCCAATGGTGATGAGATGTTTTGCCGCATGTTCGACGGTAAACCGCGCCAACGTCTGGACATCGACTTGGGTGTTGCAGTACGCGGCGACCTTTACGATGTCCACGCCCAGCAGTTTGGCGTCATTAGTGAAGCCGGCCAACTTTTCCGGGATCGGTGTTGCCTCAAAATTGTGATAGGAACCGATGACCAGCCGGCCGGCCGCGTGGGCCGCCTCCACCACTTCAGGAAGGATCTCTTTGGCCGACAGTTCCACGTCCACGGCATCGACGTGCGGCAAAATCGCCGTGAAGAGTGCCAAGCGCGCCTGTTCGTCCCTGGCCCAGGCGCCGCCTTCCGCGGCGACACGGATGGTCGCCAGCAAGGGCGCGGGACGCAGGCGCTGGGACACTTGGCGGACATCGTCCGGGGCGGCCGAGGAGAATTGGTCAATGCGCAATTCGAAGAGATCCACGCCTGCCGCTACGGCGGACTCCGCGTCGCGTTCCGCAACGTCGTCCGAAACCGCCGCGACCAGATGCGGCCGCGTTCCGAGTGTCAACGGCCCAAGCTGAATCATCGTCTGTTTACCCCACTCCCTGGACGCAATCTACAGCGTGGGCGATGCGGCAATGGCCCTCTCGTCCCACTGCGTACAGTCTAACGACTTCCGCCTAAATCTTGCACACTTGTCGGATCGCCTGAAGCCCCGCATCATGGAGCGTCCCATTGCTCGCGAAGACACCGGTGTTCCTCTTCAGGGTTTGCCCTTGTGAGAAATCGAGAGCATTGCCACAGAGGTCCGTGATGCGGCCACCTGCTTCCTCGAGGATGATGGAGCCGGCCGCCTGGTCCCAGATTCGCTCTTTGTAGTCCGGTTTCTTCGGGGACAGCAGGCGAAACAACATTTCGCCCGCACCGGCAGCGAGCACGGCGTATTTCGCCTGGCTGTCCATCCGCACGGGAGGCGCCTGGACGCCGAGCAGGTGGGCGATTTGGTCCACCTCGTCCACGTTCGTGTGCGCGGCCTCCACTGAGCGCAGGATGCGCGCTTGGTGCGCGTCACTGGACGGGCTCACACGGAGCTGGGAAAACTGGAGCGGCTCCGCGGCGCCAACCGGGCCTCCTGGCTGCATCGGGGGCATGTGCGGCGACAAGATGGTCTCTTCGGGCACCGCTACCCATGCCCCTTCGCCGCGCACCGCCGCCGACAACACCCCCGAGCCGATTCGCTCGCCGTTGAAATCACCGCCGAGATTGGGGCACCCCAACACGCCCAATTTCACCTGTCCGTTCTCAATCAATGCCAAGGCGACGGCATATTGCTCGCCGCGCAAGTATCCCTTGGTGCCGTCAACCGGATCCAGCGTCCAGAACCGCTCCGCGGGCGCGGCCGCGCCGCGGTCAATCCAATCGTAGACTTCGGCTTCGGTGCAGGCGCCCGTCGCGCGTTCGACATAGGAGTAAACAAGCGCCCGCATGGGCGTGCCAGCTTCCGCCCGCAGTTCCTCCGCGCTCTCCTCCGCCACCAGCACATCGTCCGGAAACCTTTCCGCCAATGCCCGGCCCACCAGGGCCTGGATGGCATAGTCCGCCACGGTGACGGGCGACATGTCGCCCTTGGCCACACCTTCCACCACCATCTCCCCCTGAATCTGCTGCGCCAGCAGGCCTGCCCGGCGCACGGCGTCGAGCGCAAATTGCAATTCAGGCTGTGACAAACGACTCATGCGGGTATCGCCTTTCTCCGCCCGGCGGTGCCGGGCAGTGCTTGTTAGGTTTTTAGCATATTTCGCTATTTTCTCGACAGCGCCAAGCCAAGGACAAGAAGAAGCGGCCGACCACGTCCCCCCAGGTTGTAATCATAGCGTTAATTCGTCCCTGGTTGCGAACAGATTGGACTGGATCGACCCAACGGATCCAATGGACTTGATGGACGAAAGGGCGGACGGTAGCCGGGGCAAGAAAATGTGAACGCCGGCGCAAGGGCCGGCGTCCACAGAACATTAAAGGTTAACTCTAGAAAACAAGTGTCATCAGCAGTCCCACCACGTTGGAGGGAAACTTGCTGTGCCACGGCAACCATTCGACATGTCCGTCCATATAAAGGCAATTCCCGCCACCTGGGACATGATTGAAGGTTTTGGCGCCGCCATAGACGGCGATTTCGTCCCACATCACGGGGATCACACTGGAGGCGGCGGCGC
>JACPGD010000278.1 GCA_016182645.1 Candidatus Hydrogenedentota bacterium
CAGACCTCCCTCAACTCTTCTGCAACAGCCTGGCCACCAACTCCATCAACTGCCCGGCCAGGAATGGCTTGGGCAGCGCCTCGTCCGCCCCAAAGCGCTTGGCCAGGTTCAGAAAAGAGTCGGGAGCGGTCAGGTCGGCATCACCACCGGAAATGGCAAGGATGGCTAAGCGTGGATACTCGCGCCGCAGATCGCGAATCGTGCTCATGCCGTCCTTTTCCGGCATGAAAATGTCCACAATCGCGAGGTCCGCCGGCTCTTTGCGCTGCTGGCGGAGTCCCTCCAGACCGTTCTCCGCCGACAACACCTGGTGACCCGCGTCTTGCAGCATTTCCCGCAGCAGGTCACGCATGGCCTTGCTATCGTCGATGATGAGGATCTGTGCCATGGCATGCCTACGCCGGGACCGGCGCCTCGGCGGCGGGTGCGGCTTCCGGGGCCGGCGTTTCCGCTGGTGGTGACGGTGCAGGTTCCGCAGGCGGCGCGGGTTCCGCGGGCGCCGGCGCGGGCGTCGCCGCTTCAGGCACGACGGCGGGCGGCGGCGGCAACCCGGGGTTCTCGTAATACTTGATGTTGTGTGTTGCACGTCCTGCCGCAACGATGTCTGGCCGCCCATCGCCATTGATGTCCACCGCCAAGGCGTCTTCGGTGGCCATGCCGCCCACGTCCACCGGATGGCGAAACGCCAGCAAGGTTTGCGTCGCGGGGTCATAGTTCAGGTCGTACACGTAGAGTCCCGCTTGGTTTTCCGGGCCAGCCGGATCGCGGTGGCCCGCCAGAAGTTCATCCTGCCCGTCGCCATCGAAGTCCGCCCAAGCGACGGCATGCCCGCCCGCGAACTGGCCCTCGATCACATTGCGCTTCCACGATTCGTCCGCCGGGGTATAGGTGTAGACCACCACTTGCGTGCCGTGCCACGGTTCGATGGTCGCCATCATCGGATCGCCCAGCGCGCGGCTCTTGATTTCGCCGGCGCCACTCTGCGGCGGCGCTTCCGGGTTCCCCGGCGCCAGCAAGCGCTTTTCCCAGGCGCCGTCTTCCTTCCGCAAGAATGCATTCACTCCTTCAAAGGACGCCGTGAGCAGGAGCGTGCCCTTGCGGCCCTTGTTCAGCGGCAGTGGCCAGACATTGTGGAGCACATGAAGCGATTCATCAATCACCTCCTCTGTCCATGGCAGATTGAAAGGATCGTCCGCCGGCGGCCGCAACAAGAACAATCTCACCCCTGATTCCTGGAAGGCCGGCGGTTTCGATCCCACGCCCTTCAACGGCGCAACCACCAATTCCATCTTGCCATCCCCCTCGAAATCCGCCCAGCTCAGCCGGTGCAGCGTCGGCACGGCGCCCAGCAGCGGCAGCGCCAGCCAGGGCTGCGTCACGTCCGGGCCGCTCTTCAACAGAAATAGCGCCCCGCCCGAATCCGTGTTTTCGAACTGCCAGTCCGCGCCCAGGGCCAGCTCCGGCACGCCATCGCCGTTAAGATCGTGCGGCGCCACGGCCACGTTGCCGCCACTCAGCTTTTCAGCGATGAGCCGTTTCGTCCAGGAGGGATTCTCGTACCAGACGATTTCGTGCTCGCTGGCCGCAATGATGTCGGGCTTCGCATCGCCATTAAGATCGGTCACGGCAATGCCAGGCGCCACGCCCGCTTCTGCATCAACAACGGTCTCGGCAAAGACGGGAAATGGCGGCGCATCTTGAGCGGCCACAAATGGTGCAAGGCAGACAAACAACAAGGCGAGCGTGGATGCATTGTTCATGATTCAATTCCCGGTGAGGCAGCATATTGTAGACCCACGGGCCGGCGAGGGCAAGGCGAAACACCGCGCACTTCTGCTACGATACCTCCAGTGTTCCAATCGGACGGAGCAAATCCATGGTTGCCTGGCTTCTTCTATTAGGCGGTCTCTTAAGTGCTCCCATAGCCCCGGCGGAGACCTCAACTGCCCCGGCCGGGCTGGACCGCGTGCTGCGCGGCGCGCAATCCGGCGTTACCCTTGAGGCCTTCAAAGGCTCCCATCCCGATGCGGTGCAAGAACCGCCCCAGGAGGCCCCTCCATCGGACGCGTCCACGGGTCAAATCCAAACGGCGGCGCTCGTGGAGAAATTCAGTAACGATCCCCTGCTCGGTTTGGAATGTTTGGCCAACTACGGATTCAAGAATGACCTGCTGACGGAATGGGTTGTCTTGTGGGGCGGGTCGCAGGAAGACGTCACGCGCCAACGCAGGGCATTCTTTGAAGCCTGCGTGTGGAAGTACGGTCCGCACTTCCGGCGCGACGTGATGCAGGTAAACCCGCACACCGAGAACCCGCCCTTGGTCCCGGCGCTGTTTTGGGAACAGGAGAAAGTGGTTTACCTGGCCTCCTTGGCCTGGAACCCGGAATCGCAACGTGCGCCCGGTACTTTCACCTTCGCGATGTATCCAAAAGGTGACGCATTTCTCGACCAGATGCTGCTCGCGGATGACTTGGCGCCTGAAGTAGTCCGGGACGCCTTCGCCGAATTAGACCTTGTCTTGAACGATCTGACCGGCCTGGGCGGCGTCGCCGTGCCCGGCAGGTGACGTTTCGCGCCGGTGGACCGTCATCCTCATGCCCCGCCTGGGCCGGAGTGTCACGCGCGGATCCAGTTCCACCGCGTGCCCAGGCATCAGCCGCGGCGCCCACTTCTGGCCGATGGCCGCGAGGACCATCACCCCCTCCATCCAGGCGAACGGCTCGCCGATGCACACACGGTTCCCGCCGCCGAACGGGAAAAAGCTGAATTTGGGCCGCTGTTCCACGAGTTCGGGCCGCCATCGCTCCGGATCAAACCGTTCTGGATCGGGGAAGAACCGTGGGTCGCGATGGGTGACATACGGGCACATGATGATCTGGGAGCCGCGCGGCACCCGATAGCCACCCAAGGCCGTATCTTCCGTCGCTTCCCGCCCGATTATGTACGCCGGAGGATACAATCGCATACTCTCCGCGAACACACAGCGCGTATACGGCAGTTTGGCAAGGTCGGCGGGCGCCGGGGGACGTCCTTGCAGCACGTGATCCAGTTCGTGCTGGAACCGTTCCTCCACTTCCAGATGCTGCGAAAGCAGATACCACGTCCACGTGAGGGCAATGGCAGTGGTTTCGTGGCCCGCCAGAAACAGCGTCAGCGCTTCATCGCGGACCTGTTTCTCCGTCATATGGTGATTGTCTTCTTCGTCCTGCGCCAGCAACAGCATCGACAGCAGGTCGCCCACGTCTCCGGATTTTTTGTGCTCCCTGATCAAGCGAAACAACAGTTCATCCAACTGCCGCAGTGCCGCGTTGAAACGGCGGTTCGCCCGCAGCGGAAGGCTGCGATAGAATTCGCCGAACGGCCCCACGTAGCGATCATCCATGGGCAGGATATGTTCGAGCGCCTGCCCCACCTTCCGCGCTTCGGCGCCCAAGTGACTATTGAAGAGCGTCTTCCCAACAATCGCCAGTGCGAGTTCCATCATCTCCGCCGCCATGTCCACCTGTTTGCCGTCGGTCCACTTGTCCCGGTGGTGCACGGCGTAACGCGCCATGGTCTCGCCATAAGCCTGCATGCGCTGGCGGTGAAAGGCCGGCTGCATCATCCGGCGCTGCCGCAAATGCTGGTCGCCTTCGCTTCCCAACAAGCCATCGCCCAGTACGATCCTCAAGAAATCGTAGTAGCGGTCCTTCTTGAAGGAGCGGTGCCGCGTCACAAGGCATTCCTGAATCAAGTCCGGGTGATTGAGGAAATAGAAATGCAGCCGGCCCATCTGGCACATGGCGATGTCGCCATACTCGCGCATGATCCGCGCGACTGGGGCAATGCGGTCGTGGCGCCATTGCCACAGCGGCCGCCAGGACGCCCACCAGTGGGGTCCGGGCGGATGCCCATTCACGCCGTGCCGAATCTGCGACATCGGGGGGGGCTCCCGGCATGCCAGGCACTATCGTCCCCGCATGCGTGGTCGAGAAAGAGTTCAGAGGCCACAAAACTTGACAGCAACTCAGCGTGTATATAATAGTACGACCGGGCTAGATTGGGAAGGGGGTAAGTGCAGGCTTCCCTCACCGTAGCCGGGGCATCCTGCCCCGCTCCGGATCGAACACGCAGAGCGTGTCATGGGTGCCACAGGAATCTGTAGTCGAGGAAGCGGACGAGGAGAATCGGTTTGCCCGGCCAGCGCACGCCATATCGTGGAATAATGTTTTTTCTCATTGCAGTCTGCGGAGCATTCGGTGGCTGCGCCACCTCCCGGGAGGGCGCCACTCGGGAGGGCGAGCGTACCCGCGAGCCGGTTCCTTTCCAGAACCATGCCACTCCCCCCGCGGAACATCCGCGCGAAAACTGGATTGTGCGTGCCGTCAAAACAGCGTCGGCTGCCGAAACACCACAACTCCTACTGGCCGTCACGCCCGCGCCGGTGGGTGAACCCAGCATCTGGCCGCTCGGTGCACAGGGCCGCGAGATCATCTCGGCCTTCGGCAAGCGCCGCCGGGACGCTCACCGCGGCATGGACATCCGTAATCCGTTCGGTGCGCCGGTGGTCGCCACGGCGGATGGCCTCGTGATTTTCGCCGGGTACGAGCGCGGTTACGGCAAGGTGGTCGTGCTGCAACACCCTGGACAAATCGAAACACGCTATGCACACTTGAATACGTGCGACGTGGCTGTCGGCGATCAAGTGCGCCAGGGACAATCGCTCGGCGCCGTCGGTCAAACCGGCAACGCCAGCACGCCCCATCTTCACTATGAAGTACGGCTGGCCGGAAAACCGGTCAACCCGGGCGGTTACCTTCCCGCGGAATAGCCTCGAGACTCGTCGCGACATCCCGCCCGCCCAAGTGTCAACAACAGATAAGCACATAGGGCAATTGTCAAGATTGCGTCGCCTGGGTCCGGGCCTCCTGCCCCACCCGCGCCGCCCTGGCAGGCCGGGATGAGCTTGTCTTCGCCTTCGCCTTCGCCCTCACCCTCACCTTCACCCTCACCCTCACCTTCACCCTCACCCTCACCTTCACCCTCACCCTCGCCTTCACCCTCACCTTCACCCTCACCTTCACCCTC
>JACPGD010000284.1 GCA_016182645.1 Candidatus Hydrogenedentota bacterium
CGCTCCTGCCAGCAGCGCCGCCAGGACAAACTTGAACAGAATCTCCAGCCATTGTTGAAGATCGCCGCGGTGAAGGAGATGCTCGGTGAATTCGCTCATCGGATGATCGTCCGTTGCGGCCCCGCAGCCGCGTCGGGCGTCACGCCGCCCGCGGCCTCGCTGCGCTTCTTGATTTCCTCTTCCGGGGCGTTCCGCTTTTGGGCCTCGCCCAGCAGGCGTTGGACTTCAGGCGTGTTCTTGGCGGCAAGGGCGATGTCCGCCAGTTTCAGCCACGGCGCCGGGTCCTCGGGACGCTGCTCGGCGGCCTCATGCAGATACTGCTCGGCAATCCGCGGTTGCTGCAACTCGACCGCGATGTCCGCGAGCACGAGCCGGGCTGGCGCCGCCGCGGGATCATGTTGTGCATGGTACTCGAGGTAACTCAGGGCGGCCGGCCAGGCCCCGCTGCCCGCGGTGCGTTGTGCAAGCTGGCGCCATGCCTCGGGCGACGCCTGCTGGCCGCCCCACTCGCGCAGAAAAGCCTCGGGGCTCCCCATGCGCGCGCGCACCGCGCCCATCAAGGCCCAGGCGGTGCCTTGTTCGGGCGCGCGGTGCAAGACGCGATCGAGCAAATAGAACGCGCCGAGGGTGTCGCCTCTGAGCAATTTCGATTCCGCCCGCAGTGCGGCTGCCTGGAAATCGCGTGGATTCTTGGCGAGCATTTCCTGGGCCTGTTGTTCCAATTGTTGCATGCGCTCGGCCACACGTCCCAACTGCTGCACCGTGGCGGCAAGGGGAGATTCCGGTTGAGAATTCGCGGCCACCGAGAGCAATGGCAATGCCCCCTTGAAATCGCCGAGGACGAGACGGGACATGCCCGCGCGGCCCAGCAACTCCGCGGGCAGCGGACCCAGTTCCAAGGCGCGGCGATAGTATTGATAGGCGCGGCGGGCGGCGGCCACGTCGGGCTGGCCGCTCTGTCCCGCGTCGAGGGACAGCGCCAGATAGAGGCTGGCTTGCTGGTTGAAAGGGTCGTTGCGCAGCGCGGCTTCAAGTTTTTCGGCGGCCTCGGCGGGTTTCTGCTGGACATAGAGGGCCATGCCTAGACTGGTCAGGGCTTCTACATCGTCCGGAGCAAGCTCGAGCACACGCTGCCAGTATTCCGCGGCCATGGCCATGGCTTCCTGACGTTGTTCCGGGGCACTCGCGGCGCCAATGTACTGCGCAATGTAGCGGGACGGCGTGGGCGACTCGGGCGCTTGTTCCGCCGCCGCCTCCCACAACGCCTGAGGCTCCTGCCAGTCCAGGACCCGGACAAAGGTCTGCCAGGTCGCCGCCACGACCAGGAGCGCCGCCGCTACTCCTGCCGCGCGCCGCGCGAGCGGGGCCGTCAGTATGGAGAACAGCCACGGGAGCGCGAGCAGCAGTCCGGCAAGGGCAATGTAGAGGCCGCGCTCCGAATGGGCGTGCTCCGCGGGAAGGAGCAGTGCCGCGCCGGCCAGCGCCGCCAGACTCCAAAGCAGAGCGGCGCCGAGCGCCGTCCTGAAGAGCAGCGTGATGGCCGCCGCCGCCACGAGCAGCAGAAAGACGCCGAAGCCCGTCCACGCCGTGCTGAGCGCTTCCAGCCCCGGCCAGAGCGGAGTGAGATGAAACGGCGTGAGCGCGAGACTGACGAAACGCAAGCACAGATGCGAGAAAACCGCGACCGCGCTGGCGGCTTCCGGTGGCGGGAACGGCGCTTCCGTTTGACTCGCAAGAATCGCCACCGCCAAGGCCAGCAGGCCCGCAAGATACAGGGAATGCAGCCGCCAATGCTTTGCGACGGCGCGCGCGCCGTTGGCCACGCTGTCCAGCGCGAGGAAGGCGAGCGGCAGCAGCAACAAGGAGAAGGAAGCCGCGACGGCGAAGGCATAGCACCCCAGCGAGATCGCGGCGGCGATCATGGAGACGTTATCGGCCCCCAACAACATGGGCCGGCCCACAAGATAAGCCACCGGCTCGGTGGTCAATGGATGCACCACGAACAACATGCCTGCCAACATCGCCAGCGGCTCGGGCAGACGCGGCGTGACCAAGCGCCGACAGATCAAGTAGATCAACACGCCATTGGCCAAGTGAAGCAGCAGGTTGATCAGGTGGAATTCGGGTGAACGCTCGGGCGTCAATTGCCAGTTCAGCGCATAGGAAAACACGGTCAAGGGCGCGGCGGGCAAGGATTCAAAAGCTTGCGGGGCGGTGGCCACGCGGTGCATCGCTGGCTGGTTCCGCAGCAGCGTCAGATCCAGCCCCTGAAACGGCACGCGGAACACGTTGGAATACGCGATGAATCCCATCACAACGATGAGAAACGCGCTGATGCCGACTTGCGCGGCTTCGATCCCCCGCTCGCCTTTCAACACGCCCTCCGGGGCCGCGGCACGCTTGGGGGATGTTGAGGCGGAGGCGCGTTCGGCAGGGATAGGTGTGGGCTGTTCTTCGGTCACCTGAATACTCCGGTAGTGCCAGGAAGACGGGAAGGGCATTATAAGGAGAGCGTTTGAGCAGCATCAACCGTGGTGGATGCGGGGCGGGGAGAGATACGGACACACGGACGGACACAGACACACACGGAAGACAATCGCGGAGGAGCGCGGACTTGGGCGAGGAAGGAGGAAGGAGCAAGGGGGAGAATGCCTGATCTGGTTTTATGGTACAGAATGAGAAAATGATTGAAGTCAGCGTGGCAAGAGATTCTTCGCCCACGCCTGGATGGCCCGTTCTACCAAATCATCGCTGACGCGCCGGCCGGTCCGAAACGTGACGTGATGCGGCCCGGGAAATTGGATGTCGTAGGCGCCCGTATCCGCGTGGGGAAACGATTGCAAGCGATTGCGGCGTTCTTCCGGGGAGTCGCCTGCGGGAAGTTCGACGATCCAGAGCCGGGCGCGTTCGACGAGCGGGGCGGCGATGCCGATGTAGAGCAGGGGCGGCGGCGGACTCAGAATAACTGTATCTGAGGACGGATCTATACGTTACAGCGTTGCGCGAGGATCGCGTCCGGTCCGCCGCGCTGGAAGTCCGGACGCTACAGAACGCAGAACACGCGGCCGAGGCTAGAAGAGCAGTTCGCGTTCAAGGTTGCCCTTCTCATCCGCGATGATCAGTCTCTTTGCACCGCCGGGCTTCACGCCATGTTCGTGCAGGTAGTTGTAGACGGCGATGGCGCGGCGAAGGACTTCGCGCTTGGAGTTGTCATTGTCTTTGGCCAGCTTGGCCAGCATGCGGTTGGTGTCCTCGGGGAACTCCACGGTGAGTCGAGGCATAGTGTATACTCCTTTTTTGCATCAAGTTAATGCTTATCTTGTGTAATTTTAATGCATATTTTGTGTGGTGTCAAGAGGGAAGGGGGTAGGAATGGACGAAATGGACGGGATGGACAACGTGGACGAAGTGGGCAAAGTGGATGGGCATGGCGGAGGTGGGGAGGGATGAATTAAGAATTAAGAATTAAGAATGAGGAATTGAGAATGAGGGACGTGGGGGGCAGGGGATTGGCTAGGATCTTGGCTTGAGGAGGAGTGCCAGCATGAGGAGTATGATGCCGGGGGCGAGGAACCAGAGGGAGAGTTTTCGTTCCACCTGGAGCACGGCGGCGGCGGGGCCGCCGGCGCGAGAGGGTGATTGCGCGAAGATCCAGGCGCCGAAGCGGCGGGTTTCGCCTGGGCCCAGGGAAAAGGCATCGAGCAGAGCGTGGGCGCCGGGGGAGCGCAATTCAAGAACATAGCGGTTCTCGGCGGGCTGGGGGAGGCGGCGGTAGCGGAGGTGGGCGTCGTTCCACGGGACGAGTTCGCCTTCGCGGAGCCGGAGCTCCTGCTGGACGCCGGACACGGGCAGTTCCCACGCTACACTCTCCGAGGCGGACACTGGGACCGCTCGCGCCAGGACTTGCTCCAGCCGAATCTTGCCGGGGAATTCGGCGCCCGGTGTCCACAGGTTGTGTTCAGACAGCGTGCCTTGGGTAATCCGGCGGCCGGCAGCATAGACCGCAGCGAGTGCGGCCCCGTCACGCCAGGCAGTGAGGAGGAGCACGCTGGGCGCGGCGGTGGGGCATTCGAAACGCATTGTTGGGTGGAGAGTACCGGGTTTTTGATTGGGTTTGATCTTGAGCGTTTCGCGCGTGCCGGACCGTGCCCACTCGACGAGCAGGAATGGAGGTTGTTCTGGCCCACCTGGATGCACTTCGAGCAACGTAATCTCCGTGCCGTCCTCCAGCGTGAGGCCAGTGCCGGGCGCGAATGTCTGGAACCAGTTTGTGCGCTCCGCGTCATCGACACCCCAGCGCGCGCCGAGCCAGGGCGACAATTCCGGCGGAAGCGAACGATGCCCGGCTTCATCCGAATCCACCCAAAATAGACAGACCGCGAGCGATGTCAACGGCCAGAGCCACTCGCCGTCTCTCAGCAGCAAGCGTTGATCTTTTTCTCCGGACATTCGCAGGGTCAGGGCAGCCATTGGTTCACCCGTGGGGTGGTGCAACAGTCCGGTCCAGGGTTGGGACGCGCCGAGCGTAAGGGTGGTTTCCCCCACCTCGACTTGTGCCCCTGTTTCCGCGGCGATGGAGGTGGTTTCGCCTTGCTGCTGAACCTCAAGCACCTCGCGCGGTGGTGGCTGGGAAAGTACCTGGGCGGCGGTGAGGTGGACCACGAAGGGAAGGCGCACGGCGTCATACCGCTGATTGCCGGCGAGTTGCTGGGCCGAGGCAGATTGGAGGAGGGGGATGTCTTCGCGGGGGGCGTAGCGCGTGACAGAGAGCACGAGAAAAGAGTCTTGGGCTGGCCGGGCCGCGACTTGCTCCGGGTAATCCAGTTGGACATACAACTCGCCCGTGAAGGCATACGTCCAGGAGAAAGCCATGGCGGCAAGAAGAAGGAGGAATCCGAGGACCATGAAGGCGGGTGCGGCGTGTTTTCGCATTGTTGGGAACCCAATGGACTCGATGGACTCGATGGACATGAGGAAGCCACTTTGTCTTACGATGCGCGCACAACGCTCGCCGGAATTAAGCGTACCGGGCCCAGCAGGCCGGCCGGCTCGATGTGCCAGGTCTCATCGCCGCCGATGTCTTTGCGCGGGAGTTCGTTGGTCCTGAGGAAGCGTTTATCGGGCGGGAGCAGTTGATCGCCGGTGAGGCGGTTAATCCACATGTTGACAATCTCGATTTCGAGCAGGTTCTTTCCGGGTTTGGCGGCTTGGGAGATTTCCACTTCGAAAGGCTTTCTCCAGAGAATGCCCAGGGAGGTGCCGTTCAGGTAGACCTCGGCGATGTCGCGCACTTCACCGAGATCAAGATAGAGCCGGCGATTTGATCCCAATAATCCCGCGGGTATCTCCAGTTCTTTCTTGTAGCGCGCCGTCCCCGAGAAGAACTTGATCCCTTCGTCCGCCGATTCGGTCCACGGCTGCAATGTCTCGAAGGTGGTTTCGGTCGGCGCGCCCCAGTTCGGGGGGAATTGCACGGTCCATGGATCCGGAACGGGCAGCGGCGCAGGCACACCGTCTGTGGTGGCCTTCAACGTTTGCCCTCCGGCGAGGGTCAATGTACACGCGCCGCTTTCTCTCACTTCAACCATTGCCTCGTTTTCCGCGAGAGAAATCACGCCCGCGCCGCCCACGGGCAACTCGGGGAGCAGCTTGCCGTTCATTTCCGCGGTTTCGATGTGTGGCGCGGTCTGTCCGGAGTGGAACAGCTGTCTGTCCGGAGTGGAACAAGACAAAGACGGCGTCGCCCGGGGCCAGCCAGAGCGGAATTTCCATGCCGGATGATGTTTCCCTGTAGACGCTAAGAGCGCGGATCGCACCGGTGGCGGGCAGCCAAAATCGAGGTACGAGGGGCGGCTGATCGGACAGAGCAGTCGGATCGGACGGATCGGAAGAAGGGGGGACGGGGGCACGTTGGTTGCAGCGGAAAGTGCAGGTTGCGGTGACGTCGCGGGTTGAGGGATTTCGGACGAAATAGATTTCTGTGCCGGCGGCGCGACGGTGTACGTAATCCAGTCCAGGATCGTCGCCGCTTGCGGTGTAGGAGAAGTCGGGGGCTATAGAAGCCGAGCGTAGTACTTCCTCGGGCGTCATCCCCCACACGACGCGGCCGGCGCCAAACTTGTTCTCTTTGACCGTTTGTCCGTCGCACGACCCCCAGACACGAGCGGCGAGTGCTTGGAGGTGGGCGGTCTTCTCCGCATTCTGGAGCAGGCCGGGTACTCGATGTGGTTTTGGGCCGAGGACGGTGGCGCCTTGTTCGACGAGCGTGGCGATCTTTTGGAGCACATCGAGCGGTATGTGATCCTGGTCGCGCAGGACGAGCAGTGCGTAGTTGACGCCATCGGGCAGTGTGATCCGGCCCTCGCGGACTTCCATGCGGTTAAGGATGACGTCGCTGTTGACGATGTCGAAATCGTAGCCGTTGCCGAGCCCCGGCAGGCGCGGTTTTTCCGGCACGTCGTGGAATTCAGGAAAGAAATTGGGCGCCTGGTCGCCGTAGTAATAACAGACATCAGTGACAGACAGGCCCTGCTGGAGCATGTAGCAGCAGCGGGCCATGTAGTCCATGAAGGGCCGCGCCTTGGACCACCAGGTGACGCGTGGGTTCATGTCGGAGCCGGCGTGATAGGTGCGGCCCGGGAGGCCCGCTTCTTCGGGGCTGTGGGCGAAACCGTGATACGTGATGCGATTGAGTCCTTCACAGAACGCGCGGTCCACCAGGAATTTCATGGCATAGGGGGAGTCTTTCCAGCGGCGCCAGGTGGTAAAGGATTCGGCGTCGACAAGTTTCTTGCCGTAAATGTGCGAGGCGCTCGAAATCTCTTTGATCAGAAACATGTTGCGGTGGCGAATCCAAAACTCGCCGCGCGGCACGCCGACGGCGCCGAGGGCCTTGAGCGCATCGACGGGGCAGGTGTCCCAAATGGGCGGGCCGGGGCCGCCGGCTTCGCCGATGAGGTGCATCCCGTACTTGGCCAGCAACTCACTGCCGGTCACATAGTGGCTAAGAATGAGTTGATTGCTAATTGTTTTCTTGTAGTCATAGAGGAATTGCTGCGTGGTGTCTGTGTTTTCGATGGTCCAACCCGCCAAAGCGGGCAGCCACGGCATGATGTCGTAATGCTGCCAGTTCTGAAAGTATTGGGGGAACTTCTCCGTCCACTGGATGCCCGGCTCGAGTTCCATGCTGTCCACTTCAAACGAAGACAGGCCCAGTTCTCGGGCATTTTCGGGCGTCACACCAATCTTGTCCAAGATGTATTGGAAGTGCATGCGCGTCGCTGCCGGTTCGAGGAAGTCGATGAACGGCCCTGTCGAATTGGGGCTGGGCGCAATGAGTTGCTGGCCGTTGTCGGTGCAAGCGAAACGCAACACCACCCAACGGCCCGCGGGCGCTTCCCAGCGCAAGGTACCGTCGTTGAATTTGTTGCTTAGATTTAGAATCTGGTCGCGGCTGGAGATCAGCTTTTGTTCGTTGTCCGGCACCGCGAGGACCGCGATGTCGTGATACCACTGCGGGAGACCGTTTGCATCGCGCGGGCAATGCTCCGGCAGTTCGGGAAACGGCAGCTGCTCCTCGACGCTGCGCGGGCCTTCGACCACGAGCGTGGAGACATAGGCGTTCTTGCTCGCCATCTCCGGTGTGACCCAGGGACCGCCCGCATTCCAACCGCTGGACGTGACCAGGCCCAACTCCAGGCCCAGCCGTTTCCCTTCCGCGAGGGCATGATGAATGGCCTTTACAGATTCTTCTTCCAGGAAGGGCGGCCCCGCGGGAATGAAGTTGTCTGGGTTGCGGAGGGCGCCGGTGTCCCACATGTCGGCGCCGCCCATGCCCTTGTCTTTCATTTCTTCGAGGTCGCGTGTCAATTGTTCGAGATCCACGTTGCCGTTGAGCCAGTTCCAGTAGGCGTGCGGGCGGGTCTCGACAGGCGGGTCTTGGAAGGCTTCGGGGGTGGGG
Organism: Candidatus Hydrogenedentota bacterium; assembly: GCA_016182645.1. GTDB lineage: Bacteria > Hydrogenedentota > Hydrogenedentia > Hydrogenedentales > JACPGD01 > JACPGD01. The sequence goes on from JACPGD010000284.1 coordinate 7,961, forward strand.
CCTTCGGCCATGGCGGGGGCGGCTAGCAAGCACGTTAGTGCGAAGAACGGAGACAAAGGACGGAAAGGACGTGTGGGATGCAGAGGATTCAAGAGACTTCCTCCCTTTTTGGGCCATGGACAAAAAGTGCCGCGCTCGGCGAGCGCTGCGCTACTTGGGGCCAGCACATTCGGAGGCGCCGCGCTCGGCGAGCGCTGCGCTACTTGGGGCCAGCGCATTCGGAGGCGCCGCGCTCGGCGAGCGCTGCGCTACTTGGGGCCAGCGCATTCGGAAGTGCCACGCTCGGCGAGCGCGGCACCACGGAAGGCTTCCGTCACGCTGATGGTCATGCTGTACAGGACGGGCACGACCAGCAACGTGAGCATGGTAGCAAAGCCGAGGCCGTAAATGACGGCGATGGCCATGGAGCCCCACCATTGGCTGGATTCGCCGCCAACGATCCACTCCATGTTTCGGAAATCGAAGCTGATGCCCAGCGCCATCGGCACCAACCCCAGGATCGTGGTGATGGCGGTGAGCATGACCGGCCGGAACCGGGTGATGCCTGCCTGGACTATCGCTTCCACGGTCTCGAGACCGGCCTTGCGCGAGACGTTGATGAAATCGAGCAAGACAATCGCGTTGTTCACCACGACGCCCGCCAGGCTGATGCAGCCGATGCCCGTCATCAGGATGCCGAAGGGCATACCATGAAGGTAGAGCCCCAGAAACACGCCGGCCAACGACAGAATCACGGACGACATGATGATCAACGCGTGGATGATGCTGTTGAACTGCGAGACAATCACCCCCGCAATCAAGAACAGCGCGACAACAAACGCCTTCAACAGAAATGCCTCTGTTTCTTCCATATCCTCGTTTTCACCCGTGTACGCAATGGAGTACCCCGGCGGCAGGGGGAAGTCCCGCAATGCTTCCCGGACGTCTCGCAGCACTTCCGTGGCGGGGCGGTTCTGCACTTCGGCCGAAACGGTGACGGTACGTTTGCGGTCAACGCGCGTGATGTCGCCTAGTCCCGCCCCGTCTTCGAGGCGCGCCACGGCGGAGAATGGAACAGCATTTCCATTCAGACTGACCAGGCTCATCGACTTGAGTTTGTTCAGGTCTTCGCGAAAAGCATGGGGGAACCGCACCGTGACGTCATATTCTTCGTCGCCCTCGCGATATTCCCCAGCTTTGGTGCCGTTGACCGCGGCCTTCACGGTTTCCCCAATAAACTGCGTGTTCAACCCGGTAAGCAGCGCCTGTTCGCGATCAACGCGCACGCGCACTTCGGGCCGCCCCTTGTCATAATCATCACGAACATCCACGACATCCGGGACGGTGGCCATCACGCCCGCGATCTTCTGGGCCAGTTCCGCGAGCGTGGCAAAGTTTTCTCCACTCACTTCCACGTTGAGCGGTGGCCCGGAATCCGGCCCCATCTGTTCGCGCTGCAGCGTGATTTCCGCGCCCGAAATGTCCTCGAAAAGATGGCGGAGATCGCTCACCACGCGGGACGGCAGCACTTGCGCTTCCAGCAGGTTGGGGAAATCGAGTGTGACCCGGCCAATATTACTGCGGCCGCCCGCGCCCTGGCTGAAGCGGCTTACGCCACGCGTGCCCACATTCGCAATAATATACTCGGTGTTCTCATTGAATTGGCCAACCTTCTCCTCCACCTGGTGCACGATTCTGTCCGTTGTTTCGAGACGCGCCCCCTCCGGGCCGTCGATATCGACGTAGGCGTTTCGGGGCTCGGTGGTCGGCGTGAATTCGATCTGCGCCGCGGACAAGAACACGGCCGAGATCACGGCCAATATCGTGGCGAACAGTGTGACCGTGACGAGCCGCCAGCGCAGGGCGAGCCGGAGCAGCGAGGCGTAGAGACGCAGCACGAGGCGCGGCTTCTGCTCTTTGATTATCCGCGGCTGCGGCATAAAGTGCGAGGCCAGCGCCGGGTTCACCACCAACCCCACGAAGAGCGAAGCCATGAGGCCGTAGACGACCGTCATGGGAAGATAGACCATGAACTTTCCCCAAATGCCCGGCCAGAAGAACATGGGGAGAAATGCGGCGACGGTGGTGAGGGTGGAACCGATGATCGGCCATTGCACCTCTTCCGCGCCCATCCGGGCCGCCGTGGGCGCGTCATAGCCGAGTTGACGATGCCGGTAGATGTTCTCGACGATGACAATGCCATTGTCCACAAGCATGCCCAAGACAAGGATCAGGCTGAAAAGGACGACCATGTTCAACGTGGTGCCGGTGGCATAAAACAAGATAAAGCAAATGTACATCGAGAGGGGAATGGCGAGGGAGACGAACACCGCATTGCGGAACCCCATGAAGACAAAGATAACGCCCAGGACGAGGATGAGGCCGCTGAGGATGCTGTTTTCGAGATCGGCCACCATCTCGCGGATGGTTTGAGACTCATCCATGGTGAAGTGAAGACGCATTCCTGGCAACAGCCGTTGCTCGAACACCCGTGCCACGGCCCGCACTTGATCCGCGACCGCAATCACATTCTCGCCCGAACGTTTTGACACGGTCAGCGTTACCGCGGGTGTACCGTCAATCCGCGAGATGGTTTCGGGTTCTTTGAAGCCATCGGTCACGACGGCGATATCGCGCACGTAGACCACGCCCTGGGGACCGGCCTTGACGACCAAGATTTCGATTTCCTCCGCGGAAGAAAATTCGCCTGGCACGCGCACGAGATACTTTGCGTCGCCCAATTCGAGATTGCCCGCGGGCGTGTTGACGTTTTCGACCCGCGCGAGCTGGACCAGGTCTACCATGCTGACGCCGTACTCTGCCGCCCGGTCAGGATCGACAATGATTTGAATCTCGCGCTCGATCCCCCCCACCACTTCGACCTCGAGCACGCCCTTGATGCTCTCCAGTTCGTCCTCGAGGTCCTCCGCGAATTGCGTCAACACGGCGAGGGACATGTCGCTGGTGAGCGACAAATACATGATGGGCATCTCGCTGAGGTTGATCTCGCGAATAAGGGGGTCGTCTGCATCAGGCGGCAGGTCGCCTTTTGCCTGGTCCACCTTGTCGCGCACCTTTTGCATCGCATCGTCGATGTCGGTGTCCGGCTCGAATTCGATCTCGATGCCGGAGAAGCCTTCGGCACTGGTGGAGATGATCTGCTTCACGTCCGCGATGCCCGTGAGTTTCAGTTCGATGGGCAGTGTGACCAGCGTCTCCATGTCCGTGGGGGACACGCCTTCGTACGCCGTGTTGACCAGGATGATGGGAATGACAATCTCGGGGTTCTCTTCGCGGGGGAGCACGACATAACAATACGTGCCCGCGATCAGGATGAGAAGGAGCAGGAGGTACACCGTGGTGCGGCGTTCAATGGCGATCCGAATGATGCCCATCGCCCGTCCCGTTCAGCACCTGCACCGCGGCGCCCTCGCGCAGGTCGCGATGCCCTTCCACGATCAGGCGATCTCCCGCGTGCAGACCCGAGGTCACGTGGACCAGGTTCCCCTCGATGGCCCCGACCTCGATAGGCTGGAGCCGCGCGAGGCCGTCTTTCTCGAGCACGGCGAATCGCTGGTTCTCCAAGGAAATGATGGCGAAAATCGGGACAGCGATGGCTTCCGCATAGCGCTCCCGCACGAGACGCGCGCGCAGGGTCATGCCGGGTTTCAGCCTGGCTTCCGGGTTCTGCAACTCGATTTCGGCCAGAAAGGTGCGCGTGGCGAGGTCGCCCGAGGTGGCGATGCGGTAGATGCGGCCCGTATAAGGTATCTCGGGCAAAGCGTCGAGCATGATTTGCACTTCATCGCCAACATGGAAGCGGGGCAGATCCCTTTCCGGAATACCGAGCATCGCCTTTACGCGCTCGATCTGGACCAGGCGCACCAGCGGCTTGCCCACATCGACGAACTCATTCTGTTCTTCGTACAGACGGTCGACTATTCCATCGAGCGGCGCAGAGACCACGCTCTTCGACAGGCGCGTCTTCGCAGCGTTCATCTCCGCCGCGGCAAGGTCGCGGTCGGTGAGTGCCCGGTCGTAATCCTGGGGTGAGGAAATGCCACTCGTGCGCAGGTCGTGGATGCGTTCGAGTTCCTGGGTGGTAAGGCGTTCGCGCGCTTTCGCCTGATCCATGAGGACCTCGACACTCGAGGTGTCGATGCGGATGAGCTCCTGGTCTTTGGCGATCCGCTGCCCTTCCTCGATTCCCTGCCACTCGATAACGCCGGCGGCTTCCGCGCTGAGCAGGACTTCTTCCCAGGGGTCAATGCGCCCCGTGAGCAATAGCGATTCCTCGAAGGGCGCGGCAACCAGAGTTTCAACGCGGACATTCACCACTTTTGTGGCCGCTGCTCCACTGGCCGCGGCCTTGGTGGGGTCTTCCTGGCGCGAAGCCAGCACGCCCCCGACCACCCCCGCGCCCAATCCCAGGATCAGCAGGCAGAGCAGGAGCGTGTACAGGCTGCGTATTGCAGGTGTAGCCATGTCGCTCCCCCTGTTGCACGGTGCGCCCGCGGGCGCCGGCCCCTGGCCGCGCGCACGATCCACCTGTGCGTTCCCCCGAGGCAACAGCCTTGGGGCTACCCAAACGTGTACGGACTGACGAGTGCCGTCACCGGCGCTTCCCGGAATCCGGCGCCCGCCAAAAACAGATCCACAAGCCCGTCGGCCAGGTCCGGGGTCAGCCGGGTTTCTGGCCGGTTGCTCTTCGCCATTATATGCATATCCATGATGCCAAGGAAAACCAGCGCGAGGCTCTGGGCATCACCGCCGGAAAGCTCATTGCGCTCGAGACCGTCCCGCATGATGTCTTCGAGCAGTCGAAAGCGGGCATGGGCCAGCCGAGTCTTGTCGAGCCTGGGGCCCTGCTGCGGCAGGGAGAAGAAGACTTGCAGGATGAGCCGAACGGTCTCCGGACTGCGCTCCGCAATGACGAATTCCTTGCGGATGATCGCCTTCAAACGGTCCGCGCAGGTGGGCACCGAACTCTTGATCGCCTCGATCTGGTTGGTGAATTCGGTGAATTTTATTTCCACCAAACGCCGGAAAAGGTCCTCTTTGTTCTCGAAATAATAGTAAAGGACCGGACGGGTCACGCCCGCGCCTTCGATGATCTCCCGGATGCTCGTCCCCTCATAGCCTTTTTCGGAGAACAGCGTGAGCGCGCTTTCCAGCAATTTGGATTCCGCCTCATTGACCGTTTTGGGTGCGGGCGCCACCGTAGCCATGATTTGTCCTTACCTACCGTTAATTAATCTGACCTCCCCCGATTGTAGGGCTTCCCACCCCGGCGCCGCAACCGGTACATCCGTTGCGGGTACCGCTTTGCCGACGCCGCTATGATACGCTACGGACTGCCAATTGCAAACTGGCGGCGAAGCAAGGCGTTGGAGAATACGCTCATGACGGAATTGGTCCTGATTTGCCCCTGCGGCCATCGCATGGCGATTCGCGCGGAGTTCCTGGGAAAGGTGGGGCGCTGCCCGCGGTGTGGGCGCGAAGTGCAGGCGACGCCGGAGAACACGGAACCCGCGGGTGCTGTCGATGCCGCGCCGGAAATAGATCTGAATCCAAAGCCGGCTGCGACGCCGGGCCGCCTGCGGTGCATTGATCAACTGCGGGGGTACGCGATTGCCGGGATGATTCTCGTCAATTACCTGAGTGAGTTTCCCTGGGTCCCCGGCGTTTTCCACCATAGCAAACGATACTTCACGTATGCGGATTCGATTGCACCGATGTTCGTCTTTGTGGTGGGGATGGGATTCCGCATTTCGATGCAACGCCGCGCGGCCAAATCTGGCGGGGCGAATGCGGCCTGGGAACTGGCAAAGCGCTATGTCATTCTTTTCTGCATTGCCGTGGTGCTGTATGGTCCCAATTTCCGGATCGACCTGTGGGACGCGCTGACGCACATCGCGCTCGCGGGACTGCTGTGCCTGCCGGTGATGCTGGCAGGCGCGCTGGCGCGCCTGCTGGCGGCGCTGGCCTACCTGGGGCTGTTTACGTTTCTCTATCTGGGTACGGGCTATGCCGTCTGGATGGAGGCGAACAGCATGAACGGCGGCCCGTTGAGTCCGCTGGCGTTCGCGTTCGTGTTGCTGGCCGGGACGATCATCTATGACCTCCTCGCCACCCAGGATCGCGGCCGCATTTTCCGCGAGGGGATCATCGCCATCCTTGTCTTAATCATGGCCGCGTGGTTTGCGTGGAAACTGCTGCCCAGCGATCCGGGCGGCGTCTATGCGCCGTATGGTCTCTATTGGAGCACGGCGATGCGGTGGGCGCTGCCGCCGTTTGTCTTTATTTCGACTGCCACTTCGATTGCGGCGTTTTTGTTCTTCTGTTGGCTGAATGATGTGGCGGGGCGCGAAATCCCCACGCTGACTATTCTCGGGATGAACCCGCTGGTGATCTACCTGTTGCAGGCGGTTTTATTGGCAATTCATGGGACGTACCTGCCCGAGGGCGTGGGGCCGCTTCTAGGTTCTCTGGGCTTTATGGCTTTTTACCTGATTTGCTATTCCGTTGCCCGGCGCTTGTGGAACAGCAAAATTATTATTAAGTTGTAAACACTTTATTTTTTGCTGTGAAACACAAATAAGTGTTGCCTTTTCGCGCGACATGTGGAATACTTCACCCAGGTGAGTTCGACTAGGTAAAACGAAGCTGGGCAAGCAGCTTCCCTCTCGATCGGAAGACTAGGGTGGCAACAGTCGATCGTGACAGGAATCTCCTCTTTGGGATTTTCGCGGCGCAACTGCGAGGGGTCCGGCCGGAGCGGATCATCGAGGTGGGCGCGGCGTGGGCGACGGATCCGTCGCGCTCGCTGGCGGAGCGGATGGTCACGCTGGGGCTGCTGACCGAAGCGGACCGCAAGTTTCTCGAGGCGCTGGTCGAGGGGGCGGTGCAAGCGCACGGCGGGGACAGCGCCTTGGCCCTCAAGACGCTGGGCGGGGAAGCGCAAATCGAACAGACTTTCTCGGGGACGTTGCGTCTGACGCCGAGTGGGCAGGTGGAGATGGTGGAACGGGAGGGGCAGGCGGCCGTGCCGGGCGGCGCGCGCGAATTGAACATTCCCGAGGAAACCCCGGGGCGCTACTCGCGCATCTCGGTCTATGGCAAGGGTGGCATGGGCCGGGTCTTGCTGGTCCATGACGAGAACATGGACCGCGACGTGGCGATGAAGGAGTTGCTGCCCCATCCCCCCGACGTGCGTGAGCCGTGGACGCCCGTCGGCCACACCGCGGCGATGGTGGCGCGGTTCCTGCGCGAGGCGCGGCTGACGGGGCTGCTCGAGCACCCGTCCATCGTGCCGGTCTATGAATTGGGGCGTCGTGCGGACGGCTCGCTCTATTACACGATGAAGTTGGTGCGCGGGAAGACCTTCCTCCAGGCGATCCGCGACGGGAAGGGCCTGGCCCAACGGCTGACACTCCTCCCCCACTTCCTGAACCTGTGCCACGCCATCGCCTATGCCCACAGCCGGGGCGTGATCCACCGCGACCTCAAGCCGGCGAATGTGATGGTGGGCGATTTTGGCGAGACGGTGGTGCTGGATTGGGGCATTGCGAAGGCCCAAGGGACGCAGGACCCGCACGAAACGGAGTTGACCGAGGCGCTAACGGCGTTGCGGCTGGGCGAGCAGGAATTTACCATACACACCGAGGCGGGCGAGGCGCTGGGTACGCCGCATTACATGCCGCCGGAACAGGCGCAGGGCCGGATCAACGAGATTGACAAGCGCTCGGACGTGTACTCGCTGGGCGCGGTGTTGTACGAGATGCTGACGGCGAAGACGCCGCACAGCGGTAAGACCACGAAGGAGATTATCGAGCACGTGGTGCGCGAGCCGGTGCGGCCCGTGCTGGAACTGGAGCAGGATGCGCCGGCGGAATTGGCGGGCATCTGCGACAAATGCCTCGATAAAGACCCCGCGCACCGGTACCAGTCGGCGCGAGAACTGGCGGACGAGATCGAGCGCTTCCTCTCCGGCGCTCTCGTCCGCTCCTATAAATACAACCTGGGCCAACTGCTGCGGCATTACTACCGGCGGCACCGGGCGGTGTTGAACACGGCGCTGGCGGGGGCGGCGGCGCTGCTGCTGCTGGCGGTCTATTCCTACGTGAGCATCACGCGCGCCTACCACCGGGAACAAGAACAGCGCCAAATCGCCGAAATTGCCCGGGAAAAAGAGACGGAGGCCAAGGAAGCCGCCATCGTGGCCCGGGACGAGGAGGAGAAGGCCAAAGATTCGGCCGAGCGGCAACTCTATATTGCGAGCATCCTCCTGGCGCGACAAAGCATCGAAGGCCAGCGCTATGACGTGGCGATGGAAGCCCTGGACCGCGCGCCCGCCGCCCATCGCAATTGGGAATGGGGCTATTACAACCGGCTCTGCCACCTGGATGAGCACACGCTGGCCGGGCATGAAGGGCCGGTGGTGTCTGCCGAGTACAGCCCGGATGGAACACTCCTAGTTACAGCGTCGGACGATCACACGGCGCGTTTGTGGTCTTCCGACGGGTCGGAAAGGGCGGTCCTGCGTGGCCACACCGGCCAATTGCGCGTGGCCACATTCAGCCCCGCCGGACACCGGGTGGCCACCGCGTCGGAGGACGGTCTTGCGATCCTCTGGGACAGCGCAACGGGAAAGGAAATCGTACGTCTGAAAGGACATGACGGTGGCGTAAATGCGGTCGAGTTCAGTCCAACCGGGGAAGCAGCGCTGACGGCCTCCGCGGACGGGACGGCGCGGCTCTGGAACGCGAGTACCGGTGAGGAGCAGGGCCGGCTTCAAGGTCACAGCACGAACGTGCGGCTGGCTCGATTCAATCCGGAAGGGACGCGAATCGTCACGGCATCGCAGGATGGTACCGCACGTCTCTGGGACGCGGCCTCAGGACAGGAGATTATTGTTCTCGGCGCAGGAAGCAGCTTCCGGGGTGCACGCTTCAGCAACGATGGACAGAGGCTGCTCCTCTGGGCAAATACGCCGCCGAAGGCGTTTCTGTTCAACGGGCTGACAGGGGAAAGCCAGAAGGTCATCGAGGACTTGGGCGGCCGTCCTTGTAGTGGCGGCTTCAGCCCCGATAATCTGCGCTTCGCCGTGGGATGCATTGATGGACACGTAAGTGTGTATAGCGCCGCGGACGCAATGCCGCTGCTGGACTGGTCCACGGACCAC
>JACPGD010000285.1 GCA_016182645.1 Candidatus Hydrogenedentota bacterium
TAGTATCCATAATGCTTAGATCTATTTGACTAGGGCAAAGGTGGTGCACTTACAGTTCCTTTACCCCATGCTTGACAAAAGCCGATGGCATTTGTACAACGAAAATGCATTCATTAGGCATCCAATAAGCCGTTATGCAAACCACTTGTCCACATGCGGTCCCGGGCGGTACTCCTCCAGATAACGGAAAATGTCCTCTGGCGTCGCGGCGATGAAGAAAAGGTGGCGCTGCTCAGGTTTCACGAAGCGCTCTTCGGTCAGGGCATGGAAAAACTCGAAGAGCTTGTCATAGATGCCGTTCGTATTGAGGAACACGAGCGGTTTCTCGTGGTAGGCAAGCTGCCGCAGCACGAGGCTCTCCATCACCTCCTCGGCCGTGCCCAGCCCGCCCGGCAACGCCACAAAGGCGTCAGCGCGCTCTTCCATAATGGATTTGCGCTCGCGCATCGTCTTCGTCATGATGAGTTCGTCCGCCTCTTCGTAGGTCAGTTCGCGGGTGCGCAGTTTCTCCGGGATCACGCCGACGACATGGCCGCCATGCTGATGCACCGAGCGCGCCAGCACGCCCATCAGGCCACGCCGTAGATAAGCGCGTGGCCGCCTGTCCCCATGAGACGCCCGAGGGATTCGGCGGCTTCTTTGTAGACGGGAGACAAGGCATCGCTCGAAGAAGCGTAAACGCACAAGTTCACTCAAAACTCCTTTCGTACAGTTGCCGGAGAACGCGACGGCCCCGTCGCGTCTACGGGCTCCTTTCCAGGCAGCAGACTGTTTCCATGTGGGCGGTGTAGGGGAACATGTCTACCACGGTTGTGCGGGCCGGCTTCCAGCCGCCCGCCGTGATTACCTTGAGGTCGCGCGCCAGCGTCGGTGCATCGCAGGAGACATAGACGATGCGGGCGGCACGGGCCGCGGCCAGTGCGGGCGCCAGCGCCTTCGCGCCCGTGCGCGGCGGATCCAGAATAATCGTGTCCCACGCCCGGCCCGCAATCAAATCGCCCATGATGCCTTCATCGCCACGCCGGTAATTGGCCCCGGACACCGGGTCCGCGGCGCCGCGTGCTTCTTGGGCCGCCCTCACCGAAGGCGCGTGGTGATCCACGCCCACGACGCAGGACTCCAGGAGACCGAGCGAAAAATTGCCGCTGCCACAGTAGAGATCCAAGACCGCGCCCGCGGCGCCCACGCATTCTCGCACCTCACGCACCAGCAGGCGGTTCAGCAAGAGACTGGCTTGGGAAAAGCCCCCATTCACCACCGGCACCCCGTCGAACAGAAACTGCGACGGCGGCCGCGGCTTGGCGGGCGATCCGGCGAGCGGGAACTGCTCGAGAATCTTCGGCGACGGCGACTTTGTCCAAACGAGCACTTCCTCCCCTTCGGGGTTCACGGTGACTGTAACCGGCCCCGCGGGTTTCAGCGGCCGTAAGCGACCGATGGCCTCATTCAGCCGTGCGTGACAGAGCGGACACTTCAGCGTATCCACGATGTCGTGAGTTCCCCGCGCGAAGAACCCGAAATGCTTGCCGTCTCCGTGCAGTTCCGCCCGGGTACGATAGCCGGTGCGCAGGGCTGGTTCGTCCACCCACCGCACTGCCACCTCGATCCCCCCCATTCGTTGCAGCGCCTCCCGGACCAGACGCTGCTTCCACTCGGCCTGCGCGGGGTAGCCGAAGTGCGCCCAGGTACACACGCCGCAGCGGCCAAAGTTTGGGCACGCCGGGTCGATCCGGTCCGGCGATGCCTCGATGACCTCGGCAATCCGCCCCCACAGTACCTGGCGCGCGCGGCGAACCACTTCAACCCGCACCACGTCGCCCGGCAGCCCATAGGGGACAAAACAGACTTGGCCATCGATGCGCCCGATGCCATCGCCCCCATGCGCCAGGGCGGTTATCGTTATCTCGTTCTCCAAAATCATCTCCACTTGCTGTGCCACATATTGTGGTAGAATGTCTGTGCTCTGAATCCTGCGCGCCGGGAAGGACGGGGCCTGCGGCCCCGGCGGCCCGCGGACCAGAGATGGGAGGCCGTCAGGACCTTGGATAGCAACTCTTCTGGGGAAGAGCAGGTGCTCGTCCAGCAACGCAAGCTGAACGAACTGCTCCAGTATTTCAAAGTGGGCCGTTGCGTCAACGGCGTCAGCCATGACGTCAACAACTGTCTGGGCGCCATTCTCGCTTACGCCGAACTGGCGAACCTGGACACGCGCCTCGGCCCGGAAACGCGCCGGATGGTGATCAAAATCACAGAAGCGGTCGAGCGCGCCAGCGCTCTCGTTACCGAACTGACCAACGTCGCCCGTCCGCTCAAGAACTCCGTTAATATTATCGACCTGCGCCAACTTGTCCGGGGCGTTCTCATGGTGCGCGACTACGACCTCCGCATCAGGCAGGTCGAAATTGCCTCGGATCTCGACGAGACCCCGTCCTTGTCAGGCGATGCCGCGCGCCTCCGACTCGCGCTGCTCTATCTACTCATGAACGCTGAAGAAGCCCTTCAGAACTCTGAAAAGAGGCGAATTCGTATCACATTGCGCGCCGAAGCGCAGGGAATCGCTTTCGAAATCTGGGATTCCGGTCCCGGCGTGGACGGCCAGAATGTTGACAAAATCTTCGAACCCTTCTTTACCACCAAGGGCGCACTGCACCTTGGACTCGGCCTGTGCACCGCCCGCGCGACCATCGAACAACATGGCGGTACGTTGCGCTACGAACCGCAACGAGGCTTCGTCGCCTTTCTCCCCTACGCCGGTCTGCCAACCTGATGCCCGTCTCTTCGCCTCGGCGCTACCGGACTTTTGCAGCGGGCTTTATCCCTGCCCTCCGCGCAGCGCGTACGTCACGCGCACTTTCGCCGTGCAGGACAACTGCCGGATCGTCGGTTCGACGCCCTGGAATTCCAGCGGCTGGTTCCACAACACTTCGAGCACCTGCACTGTCTCCACCGCCCAAATGCTGCTGTTCAGCGTCTTCGCGATGGATTCGGCTGCCGGATAGGCATACTCGGTCGCGGTGCTCAGCGCGGACTGCTGCAGGGCCTGGCGTTCCGTCGTGTCCAGTGTCGGCCCGGTGATTTCGCATTCCAGATCGCGGGCTATCGCGGCCACTTTATCGCACAAGCGCGCAAATTCGCCGGCACCGGTCTCCGGGTTCATGAATCCTGTCATCGGCACGCGTAACACGGCCGTAATGACGACCCGGTTCTCGCGAACGTCCGGCACTGCCGGCGCCGATATCTCAAACGCTCCCGACTGAATCTGAGCTTCGTTCACCTTGGCCTGAAGCTTGCCCTCAAACTCGTGAATGCCCTTCATGGCCAGTTCCATGCTCGCGTCCCGTGCCTGAAAATGGAGCCAGAACTCCACATGGGATGGCGGTGCGTACACCGTCGCCTGGCCGAGCGTCTCGATCCGGGAGATCGGGGTCTCCTGTGCCGCAAGCCACGGTGTCAACAGCCCTGTAATCACGATTAACCTGAATACGCCCATAAGCCTGTCCACGTGCTCTCCCGTTTCAGCCCTCAGCCGTCACCGGAAACAACTGCCGCAGTTCTTCCGTCGAGGGACGACGACCATATTCGCAGATCTCGAACATCTCCGCATAGCGCACCTTCGCCGCTGCCGCTCCATACTCGCGCTCAAGAGAGGCGCGTGCCGCCTCCGCCGGCCACAAGAAGAACTCCCGCCAATTCTGGCGCAGCCATCGTTTTCGCTCCTCCTCGCCCCGGGGGACGGCGTCCAGTTCACCCTCGAGCCACGGCAACCATTCATAAACTTGCGAGCACATCGCGTCCAACAGAGACCACTTTTGGTCCATGACATCATCAATATCAACGGCGACATCCGGTTGAAAGGGGACAGGCCGGGTGAACCTGTCCATCATGTACGCAAATACCGGGTTGCGCCGCAGCGCCGGCGTGTCCGGACAGAAGTGCGGCACAGTCACCATAAACGCCGCGTCTTGCACGAGCAATGACGTATAGCGATGATCCGGATGATAATCATAGGGGCGATGCGTCAACACAAGGTCTGCCTGGCGCCGGCGCAGGAGCCGGACCACTTCCTTTCGCCGGTCCAGGGTGGGGGTCAACTCCCCATCGTGGTTGTCCCAAGCGAGGTGCTCATAACCGCCGCGCTCCGACGCTATCCTTGATTCCTCGGCGCGCCGGCGCGCCAGCGTGCCGCCACTCTGTTCGTAATGGCCGATGTCGCCATTTGTCAGCGATACCACCAGCACGGAATGCCCGGCCTGCGCCCACTTGATTAGCGTGCCCCCCGCATAAAACTCCCCATCATCGGGATGCGCGCCCAGACACACGATGTTCATGGCGCGGGCGGCGCCGTTGTGGCCGCGAAGTTGATACGCACGGGATTGCTCCGAATCTGTGTCCGTTGCGCTTCGTCCGCGGTGGCTGTGGCCGGGTCGATGCTTTCCTCGGGCGTATCCAGCGGCATCAGGAGCGCATCTGCCTCCGCAAACACCAGCATGGTTTCGGGCGGTGTCTCAATCCCTTCCAGCACGTTAAATTGAAAAACGAGTTGGGGCGGGGTGACGCCCTCCGGCAGTCTCGCAGCCCGCGCGTACTTGCCGATAATCGTCTTGAATTCACCGATGGGCTCATTCTCGCGCAACACGGTCCCACGCAACACGACAGGCTGAGGGCCGTAGCCCGCCGCACCGCGAATCTTAAATTCCACCCAGAGTTCCTTCGGGAACGGCGGCTGGACCGTTATCGTGTCCATGGTGACCGCTTCGCGAATATTGGTGAGCGTTTCCTCCTGGATCTGGGCCGAGACGGACTGTTCCGCGAGTTTCCCCGAGATGCTGATTTCCTGCTCGACGTCCCCAACATCCTTCAGCGTCGAGATCGCGGTGGATGGTCCGGCCCCGCCGGGCTTCCCGGCCGTCCCGGGCGCCGTCACGGCCTTGGTCTCCTGAGGTTCCGCTCGCTCTTTCGGCTGGCAACCGCACAACACAAGCACGGCTGCACCGAATAGCACTACTTTTCGCATAGGTGATGGTCCTGTCTCATTTCGTTAACCATGAAGGGAAAAATGAAAGCATAAACCCCGCCCCATCCGCAAGCACCGCCGCGAAACTGGGACTAGCGCTGCTCCCGCTGTTCCTCTTGCGCCTTGCGCAGGGCTTGGCGGAACTCCTCGCTGCCGAGCGTGTCATAGAAGATCTCGCGGCGTCCGAGGAGATACTGGAGTCGGATGAAGCGCAGATCCACCAGCGCCAAGTACAGGGCCAACAGTAGCAGCAACAGAAAAACGCCCCAGTACGCCGCCAGTAGCCAGACCGGCGGTACTGAGGCGGCAAAACGGGGGCCATAGCCCGCCAGCAATACAGCGCCAGCTATGGCAGCCCCGCCAATAATCCGCCACGTCTTCTGCTTCAGAAACTACCCCCTCATCATCGATCCGGCACCCACACCCGCTCCTCGTACGTGTGGCCAGACGGGGTGCGCACGATCCGCGTTTCCCAGTGACCGGGGTTGCTGTAGCGCCGGTTTTTGTCCAGTTCATTGCCGATGATCGCGCCGGTCACCGCACCCGCGGCGCCACCGATGAGCGCGCCTTCACCAGCGTTTCCGCTCTGGTTGCCCACCACGGCGCCGAGGCCAGCGCCCAGCGCGGTCCCTGCCAGTGCGCCGCCGCCCGCCATCGTGTTACAGCCCAGCAGGCCAATGGCCAGCACGGGAAGAATTGTCAGAATTAGGGTTTTCATCGCATTCAACTCCTGCTACACAGCTTCTACTCCCGCTGCGTCGTGCGGCCGGAACCGCACAGTTTATATTCAGGCCGTGCATTGCAATTGCCCGCGCATCGCGGGGATAATTGCGCCACAGGCCATCCGTGAGTCGATTCCCTAAAGGGTAATTAGGGAACGGGTTGACGCCGCGGCCCTCCGGAGTACAACGTTTATGCCGCCTCTTCCCCCACTTCGTTACGTTGATGCGGTGCCCGTCCAGCATGAGGGAGAAGCCTATGTGTGTATCAGCGATCCCACCGGCTGCGTCGAGGCGCAACTCCTGCTTTCGGGGCCTGCCTTCTTCGTAGCGGCGTGCCTGGATGGAACACAGGACATCGCCGGTATTCAACGCGCCTTTGCGCGGCAGTTTGGGGGCGCTCAGGTACCGGCGAAGCAAGTCCAGCAGGTAGTCAACTATCTTGATGAACAGGGCTTTCTTCACAATGCACGCTTCGAGAGTCTGCGCCGCGCCCTCGAACGGGACTTTCGCGCGGCGCACCAGCGCCGGGCGTACCTCGCGGGTAAATCCTATCCTGCCGACGCCCACGAACTCCGAAAGGTGTTAGACGGCTTCTTCAACGGCCAGTTGCCGCAAGCGCCGACAAATGGCGTCCCTCCCCTGAGATGTCTCGTCGTCCCGCACATCGATTTCGGACGCGGCGCCCCGGCCTATGCCGCGGGTTACCGGCGGCTCTTTGAAGCGGGGAAGCCGGACACGGTATTCATCTTCGGGGTGGCCCACGCGGGCGCGCCCGTGCCTTTCGTCCTGACGCGGAAAGCGTTCGAAACGCCCTTTGGGACCCTGGAAACCGACCAGCATGCCTTGGACAAGCTCGAGGCCGTTTGTGCCTGGGAGCCTTACGAGTACGAAATCGTGCATCGGACCGAACATTCGATAGAATTCCAGGCGGTCCTGCTGGCGTATTGGTTTGGGCCGGCCGTGAAGATCGTGCCCATCCTTTGCGGCACCTTCTGTGAATCGCCGGCGCAGCGGCCGGCGGAGGTCCCCGTCATCGGACGTTTTCTCGACGCCTGCCGTGCTGTTGCCGCAAAACCCGGCCGGCGGGTGAGTGTCATCGCCGGGGCGGACCTCGCCCACGTCGGCCGCCGCTTCGGTGACGATTTCGACATCACCGAGGATATTCTCAGCGGGATCGAAACCCGGGACCGCGAAGATCTGGCCCACGTGGCCGCCGGCGCGCCAGAGGCTTTCTATGCCTCGGTGATGAAAGATGAGAACGCCCGCCGTGTTTGCGGCTTGGGCTGCATCTATGCCGCGTTGAAAACCGTGGAAGGCAGCGCCGCCACCGGGCAATTCCTTCATTATGGCTACGCCCCAGATCCGTCCGG
>JACPGD010000001.1 GCA_016182645.1 Candidatus Hydrogenedentota bacterium
CCCGCGGTGTTCGTGGTGGGAGAGGTGGTGGCGTTGCGCGCGCGAATGAGCTGGTTCGAGGCGCGGCCCCTCTTTGGTGTCCGCGTCGCCGTCACCCATACAGCGCAGCGCAGTGGCTTGCTCGAGTCCCGCCTGCGCGAATTGGGCGCTGACGTGCTGGCCTTCCCTACCCTCGAAATCACCCCGGCCGTGCCCGATGTGCTTCCCAGCGACCTGAGTACCTTCCACTGGATGGTCTTAACCAGTGTGAACGCCGCCAACATGGTTTTCGAGCATCTGGATCGGTCGGGACAGGATGCGCGCGCGCTGGCCGGGGTCAAACTGTGCGCGGTCGGTGCCACGACCCTCGACGCCCTGCGCCGGCGTTTCCTCCTGGCCGACGCGCATCCTGAAGGCTATTCCCCCGAAACACTCTTGGAGAGTCTCCGAGCACAAGGCCCCCTTGAAGGCCAGCGCATTCTCCTGCCACGTTCCGACATCGCCCGTTCAACACTGCCTCAGGTCCTCCGCGCGGCCGGCGCGGACGTAACCGAGGTGGCCGCCTACGAAAAGCGGACCCCGCCGCGAAGCGAGGAGAATCTTCAACGGCTCCTGAGCTTCGCCCCGCATCTGGTCGTCTTCACCAATGCCGAGGCCGCGCGAAGCTTCGCCAGACTCTTGGGACCAACGCACCTCCAAAAAATGAGCGAAACTTCCGCATTTGCTTCCATTGGCCCAGTGACTTCACAGGCCGCCCGCGAACAAGGCCTCACCATCGCCGTGGAACCCGGGCAGCATGAAGTGGAACAATTAATCGAAGAGATATGTGCTTGGCATTCGACGTGACGCAGAGAAGAAGCGCCGGAGAATCACTGCTCGCGAAGCAAATCCTCGACTTTGAAGAGGAGTTCAGGTAAGAATTGTTTGACTGTGCTGTAGATTATATCCATATCTAAGTCAAAATAGTCATGCACAATGCGATTGCGCATCCCTATGATCTTCTTCCAAGGTATCTCGGGATGTTCGCTCCGGAATCCGCGTGTGAGACGCGCGGAAGCCTCGCCAATTATCTGAAGATTGTGCGCCATCAGTGCTTGAAGCGGCCGGTTGATTGCTATTTCTGCTTCCGAAAACTGCCCCGCAAACTGCAGTACTTCCCGCGCCGCATCTCTAATATGACGCAAACGGTTCAAGTCGTTCTCAAGCAGCATACTGAACTAACGCCGTCTGTAGCACCTTGTCGCGGAAATAGCGGCTTAGTTCCTTGGGCGTTCTGAGATCAACTTTGTGTCCAAACATCGCCGTTAATTCCTCTTCCATATCATACATATCGATCAAAGTAGGGATATGTTGGCGATCAAATTCCACCAGAACGTCCACATCGCTCTCTGGCCCAAAATCCTCCCGCAATACGGAACCAAAGAATGAAAGTCTGGTTATGTGATGACGAACACAGAAGACCGCGATTTCATCGCGATTGACCTGAATGGGCAGTTCCATGGCGAAGTCTCCGCTCTTAGGCTTGATTATGCCCACCGCGCTTTCCCATTTGCCAGTCAATCGCTTCTCCTACCGGCGAATCTGGTACTCTCTAAGGCATGGACGCATGAGCGTCAGGCGGTTGCTTGGAGGTGTTTATGCGCGTTATGAAAACTCTCGGGGTGGTCGTGTTCGTTGCCATGGTGGGTGCCGCGGGGTTGTGGGCGTGGTCTTCAAGACTCCCTGCCAATCTGGCGCCGCCCGCCGGCAAGTACGACGTGCGCATTCTGCGGGATGAGTGGGGCGTCCCCCACATTTATGGCCAGCGTGATGCCGACACGGCCTATGGACTGGCCTATGCGCAGTGCGAAGATGACTTCGCCACAGCGCAGGAAGCGTTGATCATGACCCGCGGCGAGATGGCGGCCGTGCAGGGGAAGGACGCGGCGCCCCTGGACTTCCTCGTGAAACTGTTCCGCTTCCGGGATTTGGTCGATCGCGAATATGAAAAGCAGCTCTCGGCCGAGGTCCGCGCCGTGTGCGAGGCCTACGCCGACGGCGTCAACCACTTTGCGTCGCTCCACCCGAAGGCCGTCCTGAAGCGGCTGTTCCCTGTCACCGGCAAGGACATCGTGGCGGGATTCGTCGTGAAGGGCCCATTCTTTTTTGGCCTCGATAACGAAGTCATGCGCCTGTTCGGCGATAAGCGCGCCCGCGAGGTCTCTCAAAAGAAACCCGCCCAAGCGGCACCTGCTGCCTCTGTCCCTGCCGTCCCTGGTGTCCCTATCGCTGCTGCTGAAGACGACTGGCGTACGGAAATGGGCTCCGCCCTCACTCAGGGTCTACCCTTTGGCTCCAACACCTTTGCCGTGGCGCCCTCCCGCACACCGGATGGCAGGACGCGCCTGGCCATCAACTCGCACCAGCCGTGGACCGGCCCCGTCGCCTGGTACGAAGCGCGCCTCAAAAGCGAGGAAGGACTTGACATTGTGGGCGGCGTGTTTCCCGGCGCGCCGGTCATTCTTCACGGTCACAATCGGAGCCTCGGCTGGGCGCACACAGTGAATACGCCCGATCTTATCGATGTGTACGTGCTCGAGATGAACCCCGACAACCCGAACCAGTACCAATTCGACGGCGCCTGGCGCGACCTTGAAGTCTTCACCATCCCCATCACGGTGCGCCTCTGGGGCGGCTTTCACTGGACGGTGAAGCGGGAAGGGCTCTGGTGCGTCTATGGACCGGTCGTCCGCCAACCGCACGGCGTCTACGCGATCCGCTATGCCGGTTACGACAATATTCGCCAGGTCGAACAGTGGTACCGGATGGGCAAAGCGCGCACCCTGGACGAATTCCTCGCGGCCATGCGGATACAGGGCTTCCCCTCGCTGAACGTGGGTTACGCGGACAAGGCGGGCAACATCATGTACATCTACAATGCCCGCCTGCCCTTGCGCGCGCCCGGCTATGATTGGAAGATGTACCTTCCGGGCGATACGAGCGACACCCTGTGGAGCGAGTTTCTACCTTTCGATCAAGTTCCCCGCGTGCTGAATCCGCCCTCAGGTTTCATCCAGAACTGCAACAGCTCGCCCTTCAAGACGACCGTGGGCGCGGGCAATCCCGACCCGGCGGCCTTCGCGCCGGAGTTGGGCGTCGAAGGGCCGGACGTGATGACCAACCGCGCCCTCCGCGCGCTCGAGTTGTTCGGCCCGGACGAATCCATCACGCCGGAGGAGTTTTATGCCTACAAATACGACGTCCGGTACTCGGCCGAGTCCAATGCGGCAAAGGCGCGCGACTTGTTAGTGAATGCGCCGCCACCGAATGATCCGCTGACCGCTCAGGCCCAGGAACTGCTGCGGCGCTGGGACCTCTCGACAGATTTTGACAACCCCTGTGCTGCCATTGGCGTCATGACCGTCGAAGCGGTCGTGCGCCAGAACAAACTGGGGGATGCAAGAGCGGCCCTCGCCATCCTCGGCAGAAAGGCCCGTCAACTTCAAGACAGCTTTGGCCGGCTGGACGTGCCCTGGAAAGAAGTCAACCGGTTGGATCGTGGCGAAATCAGTCTGGGACTGAGCGGTGGCCCCGATATTCTCCACGCGGTTTATGGCCAATGGCAGGGTAAACACCTGGCCGGACAGGCAGGGGACTGTTACGTGCTCATGGTGGATTGGGACCGCGACGGCAACGTTCATTCGCAAAGCGTTCACCAGTTCGGCAGCGCCACGTTGAATTCTGCTTCACCGCACTACGCGGACCAGGCCGCGCTCTTTGCCGAAACCAGAATGAAGCCGGTCTGGCTGGACGAGGTGGAACTCCGGCAACACCTGCACGCGGAGTACCGCCCCGGCGAGACCTGGCACTGTCCCGAGGTTGGCGCCCGCTGAATCAGCGGTGTATCCTGCCGGTCAAGCGCCGGTCGCACTGAAGCGCTGATGGTTTCCTTGGCTATGTCCGCCTTATCTGACTGGTTCGACTGGTCCGACCACGCAAATTAACCCGTTTCGCCCAGGAGAGCCAAAGCATGGAATGCTCCGTCTGCAAGGTCCGCAGCACCATCGGCTACTGTAAGGAATGCCAACGCGTTCTCTGTGAGGTGTGCAGCATCCCTTGCGACCGCTGCAAAAAGCTGCTGTGCCGTGTTCATCGCCAGCGCACTCCGGGCGGGCGCAACCTCTGCGCGGAGTGCATGGCGCATCGCAACGCGAGGCGTGCCCAGCAAGAGCAGGAGAAGGCCAGCAAGAAGGAAGAAACGTTCAGCTTCCAAGACCTCTTGGACGAATTTGGTGACGAGGTCCTGCCCGGACCGAAGAAGACGGCCGTCAAGCAGGAGGCGGCGAAGATTGAGGAGTTCCGGCCAGATTGGGCGGGTGAGGCCCCGCCGGAACCGCCGCCCAAGCAAGAGCCGCCCAAGACGACCGAGGATGAAATCAACGCCCGGATTCTGACAGGAAGTGCCGCGCGCAGTCGTCCCCTGTGGATCAACAGCGCCATCATCGGCGTCATGGCGTGTCTGCTGGGGTTCACGGCCGGACGCAACACCTATTTTGGCTCCCTCTTGCAGCCGTGGTTGTCCTATGTCATCATGCTCGTGGCGTGCGCCGCCATCCTCTGGGCCATCATGGGCTGGCGACAGAAGGAACAGCCCCTGCGCGACCGGCGCCTCTGCGGCATTGGCCTGGTGCTGGGCTGCATCGCGCTCGTTCTGGCTTGGGTCGGCTATTGATTGCGAATTAGGTTTACCGCTGTGTCCATACTGTCCATACCGTCAATAATGCCTCGTAAAACTCGAAGCGCAAAACTCGGAACTCATCCTATGCCTGACATCTCCGTCGGAGACGTAATCGAATTCCTGGTGACCTACAAATGGTGGCTGTTCGCGCTGATCCCCTTTGGTCTCGCGGTGATGGTGTTGCGCTCGCGAGGATGAAAACAAATCGCGCGCGAGGGACCCAAAGCTGCCTCGCGCGCGGGATGATTTCAAGGGTTGAATGTTGACCTGGGGCCGCCCGAATCGCGGCGCCCCGCATTTAGTAGCGGCGGCCGCCACCCCCCGTGGGGCGGGCTTCCCGGGGACGGGCCTCGTTCACCTTCACTTCCCGGCCGCCAATGTGGCCGCCATCCAGCGCCCGGATGGCCGCCTTCGCTTCGTCATCGTTCGGCATTTCGACAAAGCCGAAGCCGCGCGAACGCTGCGTTTCCCGATCCGAGATGATACGGGAAGAACTTACCTCGCCGTACTGCTCAAAAGCTTCACGAAGCTCATCTTCGGTCGAGCGGTAAGAGAGGTTTCCCACAAAGATGTTCATGTCTCACTCCTTTAACTGGGTTTACCAAGTGCACTGGAGCCATGAAACCGGCCTGCGTCATCGGATCAGGAACACCAAGGGCGAAAACAGCACGCAGACGAGGTGGGAACCGTCTCGACAAATTGCAGCACGAACCGTCACATGCACCAGCACGCGAACACACATGGATTCAACTGAGGTGAACACCAACTGCGGTCCCCGCGCCCCTGGGCGTTTACGACCGCGGATGGTTCGAACCAGGCTATCGCTGATAGCGCGGCTCGCGCGGTTCTTTGGGACGAGCTTCGTTCACTTTCACCGGCCGGCCGTCAACCTGGCGCCCATCCAACCCCTGGATGGCCGCCCGCGCCTCCTGATCATTGGGCATTTCCACGAAGGCGAATCCCCGCGAACGCTGTGATTCCCGATCGACAATGACCCGGGCGGACGAGACCTGTCCGAAGGCCTCAAACGCCTGCCGCAACGAATCATCACTGGTGGTGTAAGACAAGTTGCCAACAAAAATGTTCATCCGATGACTCCCGTTTCTCCTGCCACAAAACAAGAATGACGAACACACTCGGCCGCCAAAAAAATGTCATAGCGCGGAATTGGTAATCCCGTTCATCCAATTCCAAAAGACTTTGCTTAACATCATGGCCGAGCAGTTCGTCACATTTCACACTAAGGTACGCTGCACAGCCTAGCATGGACTACGAAATTAATCAAGGGGGTTCTTTTGCCAATGACTTCCCCCAAAAATCTGGCCTGTATTGACGTAAGCAATTCCAGTTCAAGAGTTTAGCGATTTAGCAAAGTCCCCGGGGTGATTTTGGGGAGATCTTCGTGGCCTTCGGAGGTACTGAAGGGCACGCCTTGTTGGGTCAAGATGGCGATTGCAAAAACGTCCTAAGCTCAACCACAACAAGGAGTCACAGCCCCTGTATGCTGCCAAGACGGCCCAGCGATTGGGAGGACGGATTGGCCGGTTTTCGGGGAGATGTTTCCGCGGGCTTGTGGCTTGTGGCGCAACGCTTCGTGGTGGAGATCATCTATGGGATTCAGGCTTCCGAGTCGGAGCGTAAAGCGCGGTTCTTGTTGCGGTTGGTCTGCAACCGCAACCTGGTGGTCCGGGGGGAGACGATGCTTGCCTCGGCGGCGGCCGCCCAGGTAAAGCGCCGGCATGCCACGAGCATCGTCAAGCTGATCGATGGCCGCGAAGCGGCTTTTTGGTGAACCTGGCTTAAAGTACTACGCCATCGCGGACGGCCTACGAGCCCTCTTTGCTCGCCATCCCGGCTCGCCTGTGCCCAGGATACGTCCGAGGAGCAACGCACAACCCATGCTCTTATCCGAAACGCCTGCATAGCCGCCACAAAGTGAGAAAATTCTGGGGGAAAGTCCTGGTTCCCTCCCCCTTTACGTCCCTTCGCCCTTTTCTTTATACTCTTCCCTCTTCTCAATGCTGCCGCACGCATCCCTTGCGATGATCTGTGCGCAGCCACCCGCAAGCGCTTACTTGCATTACCCTTTAGAGAGAGGTGCACTCCCATGGCACTTAATTTGGCCGATTGTCTGGAAGCATCGGCGGAACTGTTTCCCGAGCGCGTCGCCGCGGTCATGGACGATTTTCGCATGACGTATGCGGAGTTGGCCGCCGCGGCGCGGCGGGTCGCGAATATCCTGGCCAGCAAGGGCCTCCAGCGGGGTGAAAAGGTGGCCATGATGCTGCCCAATACGCCTCACTTCCCCATCATTTATTATGGCATTCTTTATGCCGGCGCCACCGTGGTGCCGCTCAACGTGGCCTTGCGCCGCCGCGAAATCGAGTATCAGCTTGATGACTCCGGGGCGAGGCTGCTTTTTGTATGGCAGGACTTCCTCGAAGAAGCGGCGCATGCCTTCGAGCAGGCGGAGCAGTGCGAGCACCTGGTGGTCGTTGAGCCGTTGCCGAAGCCGTCGCACCCGGCGATGGGTGAATCGTTCGCCGCGCTGTTCGCGGCGGCTGCCGCAACGTTCGACGTGGCCCAGACGTTGCCGGAAGAAACGGCGGTCATCATGTATACCTCGGCCATCACGGGCAACCTGCGCGGCGCGGAACTCAGCCACTGCAATCTATACCTGAACGCCCTCGCCGTGAAGGAGTATGTTCTGCACTATCAGCCGGAAGACGCTTTTATTGCCGCGCTCCCCTTGTTCCACAGCTTTGGCCAGACCTGCATGATGAACGCCGCGTTCATCGCGGGCAGCAAGGTTCTCTTCGTGCCTCGCTTCGATGCGGGCAAAGTGCTGGAAATCATCCCCCAGGAAAACATCACGATCCTGGCGCTCGTGCCCACGATGTACTACTTTCTCGTCAACTTCCGCCGGGAGCAGGAATTCTCGCTGAATTCGCTCCGGCTTGCGGTCACCGGCGGTTCCGCCCTGCCCTTGGAACTCGCGCGGGAGTTCACCGCGCGTTTTGGCATTGCCTTGCTGGAGGGGTATGGGTTGACCGAGACCAGCCCGGTGGTGTCGTTTAATCCCAGCGTTGCTGAAAACAAGCCCGGCTCCATTGGCAAGCCCATTTGGGGCTGCCGCGTCCGCATTATGCGTGAGGATGGCAGTTTCGCGGCCCCGGGGGAAGAGGGCGAGGTCGTCGTGCGCGGCCACAACGTGATGAAGGGTTATCACAGCAAGCCGGAAGCCACCGGTCAAACCATGCTTGGCGGGTGGTTCCACACCGGTGACCTTGGCCACATGGATGAAGAAGGCTACATCTTCCTCACCGGCCTGAAGAAGGACATGCTGATCCGCGCGGGAATGAACGTCTATCCACGCGAAATCGAAGATGTGCTTCAGGCGCATCCGGGAATCCTCGAGGCGGCGGTGATCGGCATGCCCGACGCCGTCCGCGGCGAGGAGGTCAAGGCCTATATTGTCCTGCGCCGACCGGCGGCGCTGACGGAGAAGGAAATCAGCACCTATTGCCGCGAACAACTGGCCTCTTACAAATGCCCCCGAAGAATCGTGGTGATGGACAAACTCCCGCGAGACGTGGCCGGG
The DNA here is from genome assembly GCA_016182645.1 of Candidatus Hydrogenedentota bacterium. Lineage (GTDB taxonomy): Bacteria > Hydrogenedentota > Hydrogenedentia > Hydrogenedentales > JACPGD01 > JACPGD01. The sequence continues at coordinate 8,298 of JACPGD010000001.1, forward strand.
CGCTTGAACAAGAAGGCGTTGCGGCTCCGGAACGATTAGCCCGTTTCGGCGATTAATAGAGAGGTGAGCATGCCTTGCCTCGTTGCTCTGTGGTAGACTCAAGGCCGCAAGGTCCCAGCGTGTTGATGGGGAAACCGTGCCCGCGGTCCAAGGATGAAGAAGAATGTCCTTGCTCGAAGCAATCAATGGTCCAGACGATATCAAATCCCTGACGGTCCCGCAGTTGGAGCAGCTCGTGCTGGAAGTGCGCGAGCAATTGATCGAGACCGTCAACCGCAACGGCGGACATCTGGCGTCGCCGCTCGGCGTCGTGGAACTGACGATCGCCCTGCACTACATTTATGACGTGGGCCGGGACCAACTGATCTGGGACGTAGGCCATCAATGTTACGCCCACAAATTGCTGACGGGCCGCCGGGAGCAGTTCCACACGATCCGAAAAAAGGGCGGCATCAGCGGCTACCCGCGCGTGTCCGAGAGCGAGTACGACTGTTTCGGCACCGGACACAGTTCCACCTCCATCAGTGCGGGGATTGGCATGGCCATTGCCCGCGACCTCCAGGGCAAAGACCATCACGTCGTTTCGGTCATTGGAGACGGTGCGATGACTGCCGGGATGGCGGTGGAGGCCCTCAGCCACGGCGGGCACCTGGGCGCCAACATGCTGGTGATTCTCAACGACAACGAGATGTCGATCAGCCGCAATGTCGGGGCACTGTCCACCTACTTTAACAAGCTGATTCTCGCCGCCCCTTACAAACGGGCCAAAGAAGATGTTGGCAGTTTCGTCA
>JACPGD010000002.1 GCA_016182645.1 Candidatus Hydrogenedentota bacterium
GCAACGCCTGTTTGCAGGTAATCGCCAAAAAGCGACCGTGGCGCCAGTCCGGGGACCAAGCGGCGGATCAAGAATTCACGGTAGACGGGGTCCAGGTCCTGGTTCTCGATCTGCTCGAAGAAAATGGTGAGATCGCCCTCGGTCCGGGCCACCATTGGATAGAAGTCGAGCGCCACGCGCACATTTTCAAGTGCTTTCTGGTCGGATTCCACCTGAGGCCGGTAGTGATAAACTGTCCGCGCTTCTTCCATGCCCTGGGTGACGGCCCGGCGTAATTCGTCCGTGCTAAATGCTTCATAGGCCCGATGCAGGGGGACGCCTGGGGGAGAGGCCAGCGCTTCCTTCAACGCGCGCTGCACACGTGCCCACGGCGTGGCGCCGGGCAGAAAGGGGGCCTGGGGCGGAAGCAACGGCGCCTCAAGCGCACCAGCAATCATAACCAACACAAGTACTTGCACCATGACGAGAAACTCTTGACCAACGACCCAAGTCTATCATCATACGGAAACGGGCCGGCTTCCGCATCTTGAACCAGTTCCGCGGCCCCCGGCCAGTCGAGGCGGGCACGGCAAACCTCTAGCTGTGATATAATGCGCAAGGCTGTCAACGCTTGGGGGCTTCCCTGTCGCCTCTCCCACGGTGGTTCACGGGTTTGCTTAGGAGTAACACGCGGTGCGCACGCAGGGTTTCCTGGTCATCTTGTTGCTTGCAGTGCTTGGCCAGGCCACAGCGGATGATTTGCGCCGTCCTGACGCGTCGGTCGTGCCCAATCCGCGCGCGCGCAAGGCACTCCGTCCCAAGGCCGCCACGGATTGGCGGTTTCAGCACCAAATCTGGGGCCAGACCTATTACGGGGAGGGCTATGTCTATGGCCCTGTCACCCGCCGCGTGGGTATGACCACAGTGGACATCGAGCGGGACGGCGACGTTGACTTCGGGTTTCCCAACGATTTCTCCGATCCGCAAGTCATGCAGAACTATGGCTCGACCAACGCTTTCTTCCTAGGGGGCGCCCTGAACCTGGACCTGCCCCCCTTGTCTGCCGAGGAGCATTTCGAGGCATCGCTCGCCTTCGGTGACCTCACCGGCGACACCCTGGATGACCTGTGTATCCTGCGCGCCAATTACTCCACGCGCCGGACCGACGTGCTCTGGTACAAGAATGAGGGGCCCCGCCAGGCGCCACATTATTCGCTGGGCGGCGTGGCGTTTATCAGCCAGCAGGCCGGCACGTTGAACCCGGCGCTCAGCATCACCTTGGGAGATATCGACGGGGACGGCCTGCTGGATCTGTACGTCGCGGAGAGCTTTCTGAGCGCCCCCTTTCACCGGGTCTTCTTCACGAAGAACATCGGCAGCGCCACGGCGCCCGCCTGGGACTCGACACCCGAGGAGATTCGGCCTTTGAGCCTCTTGCTCCCCGATCGGCGGCCCATCAAGAACACCAAGAGCACGCAGGACTACTTGATCGAGCCGTTGATCCGCGAGCACCTCCCGCCCAACAAACAGACCGGCACGACCTACAACATCGGCAGCATCCTGCTGTTTGATTGGGACCCGGACGGCCTGCTGGACTTCATGTTTTACCACCAGGAAGAGGGGCTGTATTGGATTAGGAATATTGGCACACGTACCGCCCCGGCCTGGAGCACGGCATTGGGCAACAACGGTGTGCCACTCTACGACCACCGGCTCTGGGACCAAGTCGAAATCTCGGAGGGCGCCTTCGCGGCCCAGTTCAACCCGGAAGTCTTCTCTCCGGGCGCGGAATGGGTGCGCGATCTGATCATGTCGACGAACAACCGGCTGCGCGTGTTCCGCTATTACGTGCGTGAGCAGACCTACCGACTCATTCAGATGAACACGGTGGCCTACCCCGCCGGGCAAGGCTCACCCGCTTTCTGGGACTTTGATAATGATGGCGACCTCGATATGTTCCGCAGCGGCCGCGGTTTCGACGAGAACCCCCTGATGTTGTTGCCCAACGTGGGCGTGCCCTATTCGCCTACCTGGGGGGCTCCCGTCGTGCTCGATGGCGTTGCAATCAACCAGGGCAATGACGGCAATTACTATCGGGGCGACCCCTTCACGTTTGCGGATCATGACTTGGTTGAGGGGTACGATCTCTTTGTGCAGGGGCAGGACGGGCGCGTGCGGCTCTACTACGCCTACGCCCCTGCGGCGCCCGGGGAATTGCCCACCTTCATCCTCGCTGAGGGCAATGAAGACTGGATGAGCGTCGTTCATCCCGACCACACTGATATCGTTCCCGGCGGCATCGCCCTGGCCGATTTCGACTACTTCGAAGACGGCTGGGCGGAAATGATCGTGTCCTATATCCACGACGATGTAGGCAATATCGTTTGGGTCGATACGCTGAACGGGTTCCTCTACGACCTTCCCGATCTGCTGCCGGCGCCGGATGGTATTGGCGCGCTGGACCCCTATTTGATTGAAAGTCTGGCGGCCGGCGATCTGGATCTGGATGGCGTGCCCGATCTCGTCGTGACGATTTCCTATGATTCAGACTACGCTGAGTGTGAACAGTTGGTCTATCTGACGGTCCTCGAGAACGAGCCGCCGTTTGTGAGCTTCACCTACGCGGGGCGCCTTGATGCGGTCTATGAGAACGATCATGCTTACGCACGCAATATCGGCCTCGGCGACACCGACGCCGACGGCGACGCCGACCTGTTCATCGGGCACCGCAACCCGATCAATACGTCCTCGCGGTATTATCTGCGCCACTATGTGAACCAGGAGCCGACAAAACTGACTTTCGAGCGCCGCCGCGGTATTGCCGGGTCAAATATCAATCTCGCGTTGTATTTCTATGACGATTCCACCAACTATGTGGAAGTCAAACCTGACTATCGCATCATCAGCAATCCCAGTGGTGGGGCATTGGACGGCCAGGCCATCTACACCGCCGGCATCTCTGCGCCGCAGGTGGACGTTCTCGAAACGACCAACCTCGTCGCCGACCATGAGCAGGATGGCGAACGCCGGATGTTTGTGGACGTGTTGCCCACCGTGAGCCGCAATGAATCCAAGGCCATCCTCGTGCTGGGCACGGAACAGGGAGACGCCTTGCATGATACCTTTGCCGGGCTCCTGGGGTGGGCCTACCAGGTGCTGTTGAGCGAGGGGCTGTCCAAAGAGAATATCTATGTGCTGTCGTCCGTGGCCTACGACCTGGATCGAGACGGCTTCAACGACGTGGCCGGCGCTCCCACGCTGGCCGCGCTGCAGCAGGCCATCCTCAATTGGGCCCCCAGTCCCAACGCCGCGGACCCGCTCCGGCGCTTGCTGGTCTATCTGATCGACCACGGGCAACTGAACAACTTCCGGATGAACGCCAGCGAGTACCTGCGGGCCGATGTCTACGCAGGCTGGATTGACCAGATCCAGGCCAGTCTGTTCCTGCGGCCCTTTGTCACCACCGTGGTCGACACGTGCGAGTCCGGGAGTTTCGTCGACGACCTCAGCGGCGCGGACCGCGTGACGATTACGAGCGCCGGTGTCGGCCCCCTGGATGGCGTCGCTCTCTTCGACAAGGACTCCTACATCAGTTTCTCGCTTGCCTTCTGGAACAATATTTACTTCGGGCGGAGCTACGGCGAAGCCTTCGACGCCTCCAAGACTTCAATGGAGGCGGTCAATCCGCTGCAAACCCCGCAAATCGACGACAATGGCAATGGCATCTCGAACGAAACCAACGACGGGCTGATTGCCGACCTGCTGCGTCCCGGGGCCAACTTTTATCTGGGCCGCCCCACGCTCTTCATTGGCGAAGTCGCGCCGTACCAGGCCATCACGTCCAATTCGGCCACCCTCTGGGTCGCGGGTATTCAGGCGACCTTCCCGGTGGAAGAGGTCAGTGCTATCGTGGTGCCCCCCAACTATGAGCGCGCCACGTCCACCACGGACGATGAACAGCCGGTGAGCGGCCTGCCGCTCGTGAAGTTGCAGTATCAGGAAGCGCGGGAGCGGTGGGAAGGCGTTTACAACGGCTTCACGCAAGGCGGGCAATTTCAGATCCTGTATTTCGTGAAGACGGCCGGCCAGTTCCAGGCCACCCCGCGCATTGGTTTCGTCGATCGCGTCAATATTGCCGATGCCTGGGAACCGGACAACACCCCTGGAACCGCGCCCTGGATCCCCATCAATACCGTCCAAGGTCACAATTTCCACCAGAACGCCGACGAAGACTGGGTGCGCTTTACCTCCCCTGCCGGGCAAAAAGCGACTTTCGGCATTTTGTCTCCCGGACCCAATTGCCGGCCCTGGATTGAGTTGTATCGGCAATCCGATCTGGAGGCCAATCCGAACGCCGCGCCCGTGCAGAGTGCCGCCGCTGCTCAGCGGGGCGAGGAGGTCGTGTTTGAGCGCCACTTTGTCCAGGCGGAGCAGTACCTCCTTCGCATTCGGAGTGTCAACCCCGTCCTCTTCGGCGCGGGCACCTCGTATATGCTGATCGTGGCCGTGGGCACCGGCGGCTCCGAAATCATTCCCACGACGCTGGTCGTCTCTGTCGTCAACGGCGCGACGGACGATCCCCTCGAAGGCGCGGAAATCACCTTTAATGACTCGGCCATCGGCACGACCACTGTTGAAGGCATTGCTTATGCGGTGGTCCCCTCCTATGGCCAATACGACGTCGAAGCCGAAAAATCGGGCTACCGGAGCACCAGCCGGCGCGTCAGCGTCAACAACATCGTCGAGACGGTCCTCCTGGAGATGACCGAACAGGGCGCTGAAGGGGAAGGGGAAGGCGAGGGGGACAAAGTCCCCGCCATCTGCGGCGGCACACCCACCTCGCAGCGTTCCTTGCGCGCCGATCTCCTCATCCTGGCCGCCACTGCCACACTGCTGCTGGTGAAAATTGGCGTCAAACGGCGGCATTCTTGAGGCGAAGCCGGGGACCGCTGGCATCATGTGTGACGGTATTCGGCGCGCGTGACTATGAGCAGGCGGCATCGGGTGCTGGGTCTGCCGCCGGGGACGGGCCGGAGAAACTCTGTTGGGCCTGGCGGGTCTGGGCGCGCTGCCAGCCGGGTTCGACGAGCTCCGGGCTGGGCCACGCACTATGGCGGAAGCGGTGGGCAGCGCGGCGGAGGTCGTTCAGGATGCCGAGCATGCAGGGGAGCAGGACGAGGTTGACGACGGTGGCGACGGTGACGCCGAAGGAGATGGCGACGCCCATGGGGATGACGATCTGCGCCTGGAGATCTTTCTCGATGACGATGGGCAGCAGCCCGATCGAGGTGGTGGTCGTAATCAGAAAGATCGAGCGGAAGCGGCGCACGCCGGCGTTGGCGAGCGCCTCGAAGAAGGGCGTGCCGGCGGCGATCATTTCGTTGATGCATTCGACCATGACGATGGCATCGTTCACGACGACGCCGGCGAGGGCGACAATGCCGAAGAAGCTGAGGAAGGTGAGCGGGATGCCCATGATCAGGTGGCCGAGCACGGCGCCCACCACGGCAAAGGGGACGACGAGGAGGATGACGAAGGGCTGCATGTAGCTGCGGAATGTGGTCGCCATGATTACAAAAATGGCGATGACCGCGAACCCA
>JACPGD010000283.1 GCA_016182645.1 Candidatus Hydrogenedentota bacterium
CACTGGCCCGGCGTCATCAAGCCGGGCGCTCTATCAAAGGAGGTCGGCCATGTCATTGACCTCTTGCCCACCTGCCTCGATCTGGCTGGCGTCGTCTATCCGGAACAGTACGAAGGCCGCAGCCTCCGGCCCGTTCTCGAAGGCGGCACTCGCGAGGCCCATGAGAGACTCTGCTGGGAACACTACGGCAACCGCGCCATTCGCCAAGAACACTGGAAGTTGGTCGCGCCCAAGGACGGCCCCTGGGAACTCTACGACCTCGAAGCCGACCGCACCGAACTGAACAACCTCATAGACCATGAACCCGGCCGCGCACAATCGATGATGAGCGAGTACGAAAAATGGGCCGCAAAATGCGGCGTACAGTAGTGCCGCGCTCGCCGAGCGCGGCACTTTCAGAACAGTTGCACCACCTCTGGAATTGTGATTAACTTCCGCGTCCAAGTAGTCCGTGCCTGCCGGGCCCGGCATTACGGGGTGTTCGTCTTGAGAAATCATCTACGCGAAGAAATCTATATGAACCGCCAGCGCGCAGCGGAGGAGGCCGGCTCGATCAGACCCGTCCGATCCGACCGATCCGTCCGATTACTTTCGACCCGTCGCGCCTTCCTGCAAAGTGCAGCCGGGGCCGCCACGCTCAGCTTTGTTCCAAATCGCGCGTTCGGCAAGACATCCCCGCCCCCGAATCTCCTCCTCCTCCTGTCCGACGACCACACCTTCCGCGCCCTCGGAGCCGTCGGCAATCACCACATCAAAACGCCCACGCTCGACGCACTCGCCGCGAGCGGCACCTATTTCTCGCACTGTTATGTGAGCAACCCCATCTGTACCCCCAGCCGGGCCGCATTGCTCACGGGCCAGTACGGGTTCAGCAACGGTGTCACCTTCTTCAATAAGAAGATCCGTCCCGAGTCCCCGCGTCTGCCGCGGTTGCTCAATGAGCAGGGCTACACGACGGCCTTCATCGGCAAGTGGCACAACGACGGACGCCCCCTCGACCACGGCTTTCTGCGCATGCGCCACACCTTCCTCGGCGGCATGCACGAACACGACAGCATTCCCGTGGTCCAGGGCGCGAACGACGAAAAGCTGCTGGTCCCGAAGAACCCCTCGGAACTGTTCACGGACGGCGCCATTGAATTGCTCGGCGAGCTTCCCGAGCCTTGGTGCCTCTTTGTCTGGTACACCGCCCCGCATGATCCCCGCCATCCGCCGGGAAACTACGCCCGCATGTACGACGAGGGGAGCATCCCCCTGCCCCCAAACTTCATGCCGGAGCCTCCACCCCATCACCAGAGCACACTGGACATCCGCGACGAAAAACTCCTGCCGCGCCCGCTCGATCCGCAGGCCATTCGCCACGAGACCGCCCAATATTACGGCCTTATTTCCCATCTGGACGCGCAGATCGCGCGCCTGCTCGAGGCGCTCGACCGGCACGGCCAGCGCTCCCGCACGCTTATCGCCTTTGGCGGCGACAACGGCCTCACTCTCGGCGCCCACGGACTCCTGGGCAAACAAACCATGTACGAGGAAGGGGTGCGCGTGCCACTGATGTTGTCTGGTCCCGGCGTGCCGCGCGGGAAAACGCAGGACAAGTTGGTGGACCTGATGGATGTGATGCCCACGTTCCTGATGGATGTGATGCCCACGTTCCTGGAAGCCGCCGGCGCGCCCGTGCCCGACACGGTGCAGGGGTGCAGCCTGCTTGCCCGCCACGAACACCGCCCCCGTTCACCTCGTATTCGCCCCCGCGACACGATCTTCGGCCATTACGACGACCTCTTCCGCATGGTGCGCCGGGACCGCTTCAAACTCATCCACACGCTCAAGCCGGACTCCTTCGAACTCTTCAACCTCGAAGAGGATCCCTACGAATTGCAGGACCTGAGCGCCTCTCCGGAGCATGCGCGCCGGCTCCATTCGCTAAGGGAAGCACTCCAAGCCTGGAGGCAAAGCACCGGCGGATGACAGCACGAACACTGCTGTGATATCTTGTTTTCCGCCAGAAAAGGAGGCGCACATGGCCCTGCAAATAGAGGTGGACGCGGCAAAGATCGCGGAGTTTTGCCAGAAGCACCACATCGCCAAGCTCAGCTTCTTTGGCTCCGTGCTGGGCGAAGAGTTTAGCGACAATAGCGATGTTGATGTCTTGGTGGAATACCTCCCCGGCCACTTGCCCGATTTCTTTGTGCTGTTTGACCAGGAGGATGAGCTTTCCGGCATTCTGGGCCGCCAAGCCGATATGAGGACCCCCGAAGAATTCAGTCAGAGAATTCGTGGCCAAGTTATCAGCTCAGCACACCTGCAATATGCTGCTTGACAAAGACAGCCGGAGACTGCAACACATCTCGGAATATGGCCAAGCCGCCATTGACTACTGCACGGGGAAGACGCTGGCGGACCTCGAAAGGGATGTACCGGGGCGCTCTCATCTTGCCCGATGCTTGGAAGTGGTGGGCGAGGCTGCCAACCATGTCAGCCCCGAGCTACGGGCCGCACACCCGCACGTGCCCTGGCGCTCGATGATCAGGTTGCGCAACCGCATCATTCATGCCTACATGGACTTGAACATCGGGACAATGTGGCTGACTATAAAGCAGCAACTGCCGGAGGTTGTGGAGCAAGCCAGGCAAATCCTCCGTGAAAAGGGCCACGATTTCTGAGACTTGACCTCTCGCCCCCTCATAGCAAAGAGAAAAGGAGAGGGGGCAGACATCCATGTCTGCCCCCATAGCCCTAACCGCAGCGAATGAACGGTTTCGTGAGCGGAGCTAAAACAAAAGTTGTTGGGTATCATCCACGGCGTCCCTGGACTTGCCGGGACTCACCGCAACAGCCTGTGGATCATGCACCTTCTCTGACGGCGGCGCTGTTTTTTCCTTCGACACTTTGCTGGTGCGTCTTGCCTTCTGCTTCGTGGCGCCACCGCCGTTGGCCGGCGTGTTCAGACGGGACGGCGCCCCCTTGATCAGAGTAGCGATGTCTTCCTTGAGCAGTTGCTCCGTGGTGCGCCACGCCTTCCCCATCTTGAATCCACGTAAACGCTGTTGCCGAAACATTTCGCGAACGGTGATCGCCTTGACCTGGAGAACTCGCGCAACATCGTCGACGGTGAGAATCTTTTCCATAAACACTCGGACTCAATCGTATTCCAAAACGACACAAAGCAGCATAAGGCGCTATTATAACCGCCAAGAATGACGCTGACAAGCCTTTTGTTCTCGTCCAGCATCTCCTCTCCTGCCCAATACATCATTCAACATAAAACGATATCAACTGATGCAATATACTAGAAACCGCCACAAACCTTGATCGTCCGTCTCGAACTTGCTTGCTGCCCTGCGGACAAGGCCCCATCGCTTGCCCCCTAACCCTACACTTGCACTTCCCGGTTTTCCCTTGATCCTTGACCCTTACGCCTCCAACCTTCATCCCCCCCAGCCCACCCCGGAAGTGCGGGCATTGACCACAAACTTGTCGAGGATATTGCACCTTTCTAATCTGACCGAGTACAATCTAGGTGTGTCAGGTTGCATCTAACCGAGGAGGTTCTTGCACGTATGGTTGCAAAGAAGATGCTGGTCATTCTGGCGTTGTGTGTCATCGTGTGTCTGGCCTTGGGTGCGCTCACTGATGCCGCCTACGCCCAGGACGTCGGCGCGCGGGGTGGGGACAAGGCCCTCGCGGCCAAAGACGGCACAAAACTGGGCACGAAGAAATTCGATGCAGACAAGTTGCCGGGCAAACTGGAAATGGGCTTGGCGGCCGGCTCCGTGATAGCGATGATCGCGGTCTTTAAGTGGCTATAAGTCGCTTGGCGCCCACCATGAACGTCTGTCTTCCCGCCGTGCCCGTGAGGTGTCTCTCGTGAAGGCGCGGTTACTTCTATTAGACGACGAAGTCAGCATCCTCGAGATTCTCGGCCAGCATCTTTCCGAAGAATACGACTGCACCGCCACGACCTCGGCGCTGCAGGCCCTCGACCTCCTGGAAAAAACATCCTTCGACCTCTTGATCACGGATCTGAAGATGCCGGAAATGCACGGCATCGAGGTGGTCCAGCGCGCACTGGCCCATGACCGCGACTTGGCGGTGATCGTGGTGACCGCGCTGCTCGAAGTCACCAATGCCATCGACGCCATGCGCGCCGGCGCTTCCGACTACCTCCTGAAACCCTTCAACCTCACCGAAATCTCGCTGGCCGTCGAAAAGGCCCTGGATCGCCGCCGCCTCATCATCGAAAACCGGCAATACCAGACCGAACTGGAATCGCGCGTAAGCGCCGCGACGGCCGACCTCGAGCGGACCAACCGCGAATTGCGGGGCACCAAGGAGTACCTCGAAAACCTCCTCGAGAGTTCGGTCGATGCCATCCTCACCGCCGATACCGGCGCGGGCCGGATAACCTACGTCAATCACGCGGCGATGCACATGCTCGGTTACGAGGAACATGAGTTTCTGGGCAAGACCGTCGGCGACTTGTTCGTGGGCAGCGTCGAGGAATCACGCTATGTCCGCCGGCTCCTCCAGGAGAACCGGCCGCTGCAGAACTACGAAACCGAGTTGCTGCGCAAGGACGGCGGCCATATTCCAATCAATATGTCCATCTCGCTGGCCAAGGATGCCGACGGGAAAGTGGTCTCGCTGCTGAGTATCTGCAAGGACATCACGGAACAGAAGCGGCTCGAACAGGAACTCAAGGAACTGTCGGTCAAAGACAGTCTCAGCGGCCTCTACAACCAGCGCTACTTCTACGAGCGGCTCGAATCGGAAATCGAGCGCGCCCAGCGTCAAGGCCACCCGCTGTCGCTCCTCCTTTTCGACATCGACCAATTCAAGACCTACAACGACTGTCACGGCCATCTCGAGGGCGACAAGGTCCTGAAATCGCTCGGGCAGATCGTGCTGGAATCCACCCGCGGCCACGTCGATATCGGGTGCCGTTACGGCGGCGATGAATTCACGGTCATCCTGCCGGAAGCGGACGAAAAAGCGGCCTATGCCATCGCGGAACGTATCCGGGCGAGCTTTGCCGCACGGCGCTACGACCACCTGACGGTCAGCATCGGCTTGATGAGCTACCGGCGCGGCACTTCATTGCGGTCGTTCGTCCGCTTCGTCGATGCCATGATGTACGACGCGAAACGTTCCGGCGGCAACCGCGTATTCGTGTATGACGTGGAGAACCAGGGGGAACATTACGACACGGTACACGAACGGGTGCCGGAAGAACATGAGGCTAGCGCGTGAAGTTTGGTATTTGCAGCGAGATTTTCAAAGACTGGAATGACATTGGCCGGACGATTGACTACGTCAAATCAGTGGGGTACGACGGTCTCGAAGTCGCCCCCTTTACGCTGGCACAGTATGTGACGGACGTCCCGGCCAGCACTCGCGCCGAGATCGTGCGACGCGCTGCCCAGGCCGATCTGGACATCCTGGGCATTCACTGGGTCTTCGTCGGTCCCGAAGGCGTGCATCTCACCCACCCAGACCCCGATGTCCGCGGCTACACCGCCCAGTACCTCATCGATCTCGTCCGCTTCTGCGCGGACATCGGCGGCGGCATCATCGTTTTTGGTTCGCCAAAACAACGCAACGTGGAGGAGGGCGTCACCTATGAACAAGCCTTCACCTATGCCCGCGAGACCTTCGAGAAGGCCATGCCCGTCTGCGAGCAACGCGGCGTCACCATCTGCATGGAACCTCTGACACACCTCGAAACAAATTTCTGCCAGAGCGCCGCTGAAACCGTCAAGCTCATTGAGGCGGTCGATCACCCGAACTTCCGATTGATCCTCGACACGAAGGCCATGGCCTTCGAAAAGGAGGAGCGGCCGGCCCTGATTCGTAAATACGCCTCCTACCTGCGGCATTACCATGCCAATGACGAGAACATGGAAGGGCCGGGTTTCGGCGCTGTGGAATTTGCGCCCATCTTCCAGGCGTTAAACGACATTGAATTCGATGGGTATGTCTCCGTCGAGGTGTTCAAATTCGATCCCGGTCCCGAAGCCATTGCCACCCGAAGCCTGGAATACATGAAAGGTTTTGTTTAACTGGGCCCCCTTCGAAAGGGGAGCCATTGGTTGATTTGAACCCTGACCTTTGTTACTTTCTCCTTTAACTTCTTCCTGTAACGCAACTTCTGGCGTGAGGCTGGTTCCAGGCACCTCTAGCATGCCGTCCAGCCTGAGCGTCTGCAGGGAAAATTCCCCGACATGAATTTGTTCGAAGTGCTGAATCACCCGTCCATGCTGCATGCCGCCGTCGTGCATCTGCCGATCGCGCTGTCGCTGGCGGGGTTGCTGTTGATTGTTGCCTGCGGCATTTTCGAGGAAAGCCTCACCCTGCGCCGCGTGACCCTGGTGACTTTTGTGCTCCTCGTGCTCACCGCGCAATACGCCATCATCAGCGGCGAAAATTCGCGCACCCAAGCCCCAAATGACCTTTCGCAGCGGGTCTGGGACCTCATCAACGAACATGAATCGCTGGCCCGCCAAGTGCGCAACAGCGCCTTGATCACACTGGCCTTCGTCGCGTTCACCCTCGCAAAGCACAAAGAGTTCCGCAAGGCGATGCTGCTCATCGGCGGTCTCGGCGGATTTTCCACCGTCCTCCTGGTGGCCATTACGGCGCATGTCGGCGGCAATCTGGTCTACGACTACGGCGTCGGCACCGCATTGATTCACCAGCAGGCGCGTGGACAAGAAGCGACGCCCGGCGCGGCATCCACCGCCACACCGGCGGTCACAGGCCAACCTGCTGGGGATCCTCGTCCCGCCCAAGGCACCGCGGAAGCGCCTTTCGACCCCTTTGGTCAAGGCGGGACGCCGCCAGTGCCCATGGAGACCCTCCTGCCCATTCGCGACATCGACCCCGAACTGGCCAAGACCGTGGATTTCAAACGGGACGTCTGGCCAATCATTTCGGAGCATTGCCTCGAATGCCACGAATCCCCCGATCCCGACGGCGGGCTTGACTTGACGACCGTTGACAACATGCTGAAGTCCGGCGACAAAGCGGGACCGGGCGTCGTACCGGGCGACCCGGATCACAGTGCCATCGTCCAATACATTCGCGGCATCGTCAAACCGCGCATGCCCCATAAAGAACCGCCGCTGGATCCCGACACCCTCCACACGATCCGCATGTGGATCTTCGCCGGCGCCAAACCTTCTCCCGGGGAAGCACCTCCGGCCGGCGCCGTCACTCCGGAGCAAGCGGCCCCGTCCTCCGGGCCGGTCTTCAATCCCTTCGGCTGATCCAGCGTCGCGCTGGCGGCGTTCAGGTCGCCAATGGCCTCACCTGATCTCGCCAAATCCGCCACTTCTCACGCATTTCCTTCAACTCTGCCCCATGTTCCGGTGAACCCGCCAAGTTCACCTGCTCTTTCGTGTCGCTGCGCACATGGTAGAGTTCTTCATACAGAGGCTCTTCATCGATATACCGCGCGTACTTCCAGTCTTCCGTCCGCACGCCCTCGACCGCCGGAATCGGCACCGCGCGGTTCTTGCTCCCAAAATGATGTTCGTAGAAGAACTCCGTGCGCCATTCCGGCGTCTCACCACGCACCAGCGGCATAAGACTCTTTCCCTGCACCCCATCCGGCTTCGGGACCCCCGCCAATTCCAGCAGCGTGGGGGAGAGGTCGATATTCAACGCCATCGCCTCCACGGTTTTGCCGCGCTTGTCCGCATCCATCCGAGGATCACGCACGATGAGCGGCAACCGTATCGACTCCTCATACATCAGCCACTTCCCCGCCAGCCCGTGTTCCCCGTTCATAATTCCATTGTCCGAGCTGAACACAATCACCGTGTTCTCCAGCACCCCCTTTGTCTCCAACGCCTCCAGGATCCTTCCAATCGCTCGATCTGCCCCCGTCACCAGCCGGTAATACCCCTTCACCGACCGCTGATACATCTCCGGTGTCGCGAAACGCTTTTCCCAGCGCCGCCGCCCCTCCGACTCCTGCACAAACTTTGGCAATGCCGCAAAATACTTTGGGTCCGCCGTCATCGGCGCCGGAATCTCCACGTCCTGATACAGAGGCTCCAGCTCCGGGTCATACAAATACTGCCGCGGATCTTCGTCCTGCACATGCGGCGCCTTGAAACTCACCGACAGGCAGAACGGCTTGTCCCCTGGCGCACCCGCAATCGCCCGGCAGGCCGACTCGCCCAGCAGCGACTCCAGATGCCGGGTCTGCCCGTTCACCTCCTGGAAATACTTGCCCTGACCAGGAAAGCCGTCCCAATAGTCAAAGGCTTCCGCCGGCATCACGTTGCCCACGCCCCATTTCCCCACAAACCCGGTGTAATACCCCGCTGCCCGCAATTGCGCCGGATGCGTCAGCGCGAACAACTCCGGTGAAAACGGTCTCGCAAAATCCTCGATTCCGTGCGTCGTGACGTACATCCCCGTTAGGATGCTCGCCCGGCTCGCCATGCAGATCGCCGTTGTCGCAAAACAATTCGTAAACCGCACCCCCTCCGCCGCCAGCCGGTCCATGTTCGGCGTCTGCACAATCTCGTTCCCCGCACACCCCATCGCATCCCACCGGTGATCATCCGTAAGAAGCACCACCAAATTCGGCCGTGTTGTCGTTGCCGCCGCCGCCCCGTAGCGTCCGGCCTCCGTGCCGGACGAGACCACCCCCGCCATTCCAACCGCCACCGCCGCACTGCGCAGAAACTCGCGCCGTTGAATTCGTTGTTGCTCTCCCGGGACCGAACGCTCTTGCATTCGCGATTCTCCTGTGATTCCGCTATGCGATCATTTCCATACGCAATCCAAATGAATCCAGCGGTGGACTTGAAGGCAGTATCAATGCCTTCCCTTCAACCAAGCGCTCCGCGCTCCATAAGGCCGCGAAAGCATCGAGAATGTCATCGTTGGCGCAGCAGTCTAACGGAAGTTTGAGTCTCACAGCATCGTACGCTTCACTGTATCGTCTTCTCACCAATCCTTCCCGCTCGGCTCTGCCAGCCGGAATCTTTTTGTTATTGGCCATGGGTTTCTCGCCGTTCCAGGCCCAAAAGCAGACTTCCGGGTGTATCTCTCGCATCCACAATTGCCGCGCCGGCTCGGCGCGGAGGAACGCATCAACCTCGACCGGCAGGCCGATGCGACGGCGCGGCTCGTCCGCACTCTCGACCGGCAGATCCTCTCGCTCGTGGACGAGGAGTCCGACGCGACCGCGCAACTCGTGCAGGCGCAGGACGAACTCGCGGTGAAGCAGGCGATCCTCCGATATCGCCTCCGGGAGATCTACAAGCGGGGCGGCATGTACGACCTCGAGGCC
>JACPGD010000295.1 GCA_016182645.1 Candidatus Hydrogenedentota bacterium
CGCCGGTTCCCGCGCGGCTCCTGCCGCCCGTGGCCGAAGACGGCACGGCGCAGTTCGATGAAGCCCTCGAGCAGCGCTGGACCGAATTCGTCGAGAAGCATCACGTGACGAATATCCAGGTGCCGATGGCGCCCTTCGGCGATGCGCTGGGGCAGGACCGCGCGAAGGCGCTGCAGTTCTACCGGTCCTGGTTCGCATACCTGGAGAAGAAGGGCTGGGCCGCGCGGGCCTACCTGTACATGCTGGACGAGCCGAACGATCCCGAAGCCTACGAGCGCGTCCGGCAGTTGGGTGCGCTGGTCCACGAAGCCGAGCCACGGCTGCGGCGGCTCGTGGTGGAGCAACCCTACACACAAGACCCGGTCTGGGGCACGCTTGACGGCTCGATCGACATCTGGTGCCCGCTCTTTGGTTTCGTCCACGAGGGCAGCGTCCAGCGGGTGAAAGCAAATGGCAATGCCGTGTGGAGTTATACGGCGCTGGTGCAGTCCGCGCCGCCGTATCATCCTGAATACGAGACCATGAAGAATGACAACCCGCCGTATTGGCAACTCGATTTTCCGGTGACGGCCTACCGCATTGCGCCGTGGCTCAACCGGCGTTACGGCATCACGGGCCTGCTCTACTGGGCCACCGTGTATTGGGACAGCCCCGCGCGCAACCCCTGGCACGATCCTGGCTTCCGTATTCGCTGGAACGGTGAAGGCGCCTTATTCTATCCGGGGGATGACGCGGGCATTGAGGGTCCCGTCGCTTCCATCCGGCTTAAGAACCTGCGTGACGGCATGGAAGACTACGAGTATTTTGCGCTCCTCGAACAGCGTGGCGGCCAGGCGCTCGTGGAGGACATCGTGCACAGCGCCGTGCCCACGTGGGGCGCATGGGACCAGGATCCCTATCGCCTGCTGGAGCTGCGCCGGCAGTTGGCAACGGCAATAGTTGATCGGGCTATGGGAGCAAATTGAGTGAGCGGCAGGGTGCAGCCGAATTGCCCGGTGCTCACACTCCTGCTTTCGTGAAAGCCTGTTCGATCTTCGCCAGCGTGGCCTGCTGCGGGTGATGCTTCGCCCGTTCGATGCGGCTCAGTGTCTCCACGCGGACGCCCGCCTTCTGGGCAAGCTGCTCCTGTGTCCACCCTGCCGCCAGGCGGCGCGTGATGATTTCACGTGCAATCGAGGCCAACCCGAACGCATGGGCCGGCCGGTGTCCCTGTTTGTCTGCCTTGGGGTATTCCGGCATCTCCACGCCGTGGGCTCGCGCCAGCAGATCTTGATATTCCTGCGCTGGCAGGAGGACAAACGTTTCTTTATCCAGAGTCATCGTCCTCGGCATTGACTTCTCCTCAGTCGTAAACCTCGCGGCGGTGGGCAATGCGCGTCACACAAATCCGCTCACGACCCGGCCGGAAAATCACGCGCCAATCTCCCACGCGCACACGTGCGCAGCCTTTCCAGTCGCCTGTCAGCCATTTTGCACCAATAACCTCAGGCCAGAATTCCAAGCGCGAAAACACCGTGTGCACGCGGCCTTTCATGCTGAGGGGCAGCGCGTCAAATTCCTCCTGGGCACGCTGGCTGAGGACAACATCCGTACGCTTTGTAGCTTATAGCGTCCGACAAAGTTTGTCAAGTTTAGAGATCCCTCCGTGGCAGGGGCCTGACGGGGAAGCGGAACCAGCCGTTCCCGCTAGGGCGCTGCAATTTGGTATGCTATTCCCTTCCCGAGTTCTTAGTGCGCATAGTTCTTCATAAACCAAACATCCGTGCCGGCGTTGGCGGCGCGTAGATAATCGCAGGGGACCATTATGTATCAGGGTTCGTTTGTCGCGGTGGTGACGCCGTTCAAGGACAATTCTGAGGTCGATTTTGAGGCGTATGGGCGCTTACTGGACTGGCACGTGGACCAGGGCACGAACGGCCTGGTGCCGTGCGGGTGCACGGGCGAAGCAGCGACGCTGAGCCACGCCGAGCAGAAAGAATGCATCCGTTTCGCGGTCGAGCGCGTGGCGGGGCGCGTTCCCGTCATCGCGGGGACCGGCTCGAACAATACGCGTGAAGCGGTCGAGTTGACGCGCTTCGCCAAGGAGGCCGGGGCGGACGGCGCGCTGCTGATCACACCGTATTACAACAAGCCGACCGCCGAGGGGCAGATTGCGCACTACCGCGCGGTGGCGGAGCAGGTGGACCTCCCGATCATGCTCTACAATGTGCCGAGCCGCACGGGGACGAACATCGCCCCGGAGACGACGGCTACCTTGAGCACGATCAAGAACATCGTGTCGATTAAGGAAGCGGCGGGCAGCGTGGACCAGGTCTCGCAGATCGTGAAGAGTTGCAGCATCAATGTGATGTCGGGCGATGACAGCCTGACGCTGCCGATGATGGCCGTGGGCGCTTCGGGGGTGGTCTCCGTGGCCGCGAACGTGGCCCCCGCGAAGGTGGCCGCGCTTTGTGCCCACGCGAACAACGGCGATTTCGCCGGCGCGCGCAAGATTCACCTTGAATTGCTGCCGCTCTTCAAGGCGCTCTTCATAGAGACCAATCCGATGCCGGTGAAGGCCGCCCTCGCGCGCATGGGTTTTATCAAGAATGTCCTGCGGTTGCCATTGACCCCCTTGCGCGAGCAAATGTGGCCCAAGTTGGAAGCAGTATTGACGGAATTGCAGCTACTCTGAGGGAGCGCTTTTCATCACTAAACATTGTGAGTTTCGTCTAGGCAGGATTCAACAAGCTAAGTGCGTCGTTTCATAAATTTGGTAACGTATACGGCCAAGTTGCATCGTGTAGGAGGTCACCTGCGCCCCTTTAGGGCGCTTCGTGGTTGGCGTGTCGTTTTCCGGAGGGTTCCGCTACGCTCCACCCCCTGCTACTTGCGGACGCCCCTTCGGGGCTAAGTGGGACGCTACACAAATTCACGTTGCCGTACTTATGAAAACGACCACTAAGCCGTCAGCGCCGCTCTGGGGCCGGGGTGCTTTTCCACGCGCCACCCCCAGGCGCCCAGAAAGACCGCGCGCTGGTAGGGGAAACTGCCGGGAATGTTGGCGCAGTGGAGACGCAGCCCTTGGGCACGCAGCAGGGCGGCCAGGCGTTCGAGCGGGCGGAGGTGTTCGCCGCGGTCCAGAGCACACAGGACTCGCCCCGGAACGTTTGGGGACGCGGGGACCACGGCGTCCACTACGCAGACGTTTCCACCGGGCCGTATGACCCGCTTCATTTCAGCCATCGCTGCTGCTACTGCCGCATCGGGCAGGTGGTGACACAATCCGACACAGAATACGAATTCAAACTTACCGTCTGGAAAACCCAGGCATGTGGCGTCCATGCGCGCGAAACGGCCGGGTCGATGCGCTGCGGCGTACGACAGATAGGCCCAAGAAAGATCAACCCCAACGTAGCGCGCCGAAAACGTTCCGGCATGGCGGCCGGCGCCACAGCCGACTTCCAGAACGCGGGCATCGGGCGGCACCGCGATTGTCTGACGCAGGTAGGCGCGCACGCTGCGGCGGCCGCACGAGAGAAGTGTGGATTTCAGATTGTAGAACTGGGGATGCTTGAGCAAATCTGGGAAATACATGGATGAGATTTCCCCGCTATGGTGAATGGACATGATGGATCAGAAGAACAAAAGCGGAGGCGCCTCAAAGCTGTCCCACCAGGATGCCCGCGAGAATACCGAGGAGGTCC
>JACPGD010000292.1 GCA_016182645.1 Candidatus Hydrogenedentota bacterium
GATGAAGTTTTACCGCGAGCACATCGCGGGCCGCCCGAAATTGATCACGGTCGTAGGCGATCCCGCCAAGATGGACCTGGAGCAACTGAAGCAGATTAGCACGCTCCAGGAAGTACCGCTGGACGCGATGTTTGTGAAGTAACGCTCAAGCATGAAAACACGAGAGGAGAATTGTGGTACTCATCATCCGGTCCCGTGCTTCCGAGCAGCAAATTCAGGATATGCTTGAATCGCTCGGCGGATACATAAAACTGGCGGTCGATGTGAAGCGTGGTATCCTGGCCGGAGGTGGAGACATGCACTCCGACTGCGAAGATGTTCTGCTGGAAGATGGCAGCAGGCAGGAAGACATCTGGGGCGCCGACTGGAATCCGAGCACCCAAACGGTTACGTTCGAGTCATTAATCAAAGCTCCGCGACGAGGGGCTTCGACAGCGCGTCGTGAGACTCGCGGCCGCGCTTCTTGGAGAGCCATGAAAACCTGGACCACCACTCGAGAACGCTACCAGCGCGACAGCCTCCCCGTACGTCTCGGAGGCATCGCCGCCAATCTCGCACGCGTTAAATCCTTTGTCCGGCAGGCCTCCTGTCAAGGTGCAGTTTGCGGCATCATTGACCAGAGCAAATGGTTCATCGAATGGGCCGCTCCGGATACAGAGATCGACACAGCGGTGGCGTTGGCCGAGTTACAGCTTCAGTTGTCCCGCTGGCAGCGGCATTGGCCTGAGATCTGGGAAGACCCGGTGCAGCGCCGCGCAGTTGCCGAGGAAGCCGGCGCGTGGTCCAATCGCGTGCTGGAAATGTCGGGTCTGTTGGACCAGAAGTGAGGGAGACTGGAGACTGAGGGTCTAGTGTTGTCGATACGGAAGTGGAGTAACGATGTCTAAGATTCTGGTGACCGGCGGAGCGGGATTTATTGGGTCGCATGTGGTGGATGCCTACGTGGCGGCGGGGCACAGCGTGGCGGTGGTGGATAACCTGATCACGGGAGCGCGCGCCAACCTCAACCCGGCTGCGCGGTTTTACGAAGTGGATGTGCGGTCGCCCGGACTTGCACATATCTTTGCGGAAGAAAAGCCGGAGTATGTGAACCACTTGGCCGCCCAGATCGATGTGCGCCGGAGCGTGACGGAGCCCCTGTTCGATGCCGAAGTGAACATACTCGGCGGCATCAACCTGCTCGAACTGAGCGTGAAGCATGAGGTGAAGAAGTTTCTCTTCGCTTCGACCGGCGGCGCCATTTATGGCGAACCGGCCGAACTGCCCGCGTCTGAACTCTGTCCCCCGAATCCGAAATGTCACTATGCGGCCAGCAAGCTCGCCTTCGAACACTACCTGCGTCTCTACCACGCGCTGTATGAATTGCCTTACACGATCCTGCGCTTTCCCAATGTCTATGGGCCGCGCCAAAGCCCCGAAGGTGAGGCGGGCGTGTGCAGCATTCTGATTGGCCTGATGCTGCGCGATCGTCCCCCCACGCTCTATGGCTACGGCACCCCCCTGCGTGATTACGTATATGTTGGCGACATCGCCCGGGGCAACGTGCTCGCCCTGGACCAAGGGGAAAATGAGACGATCAACCTCGGATCAGGCAAGGGCACGTCCGTGCAGGAACTCTTCGACACGCTGCGCCGCATCATGGACTTTGCGGGCGAGCCGCGTCTCGAGCCAATCCGGCCCGGCGAAGTGCAAAGCACTTATATCACCGGGGATCTGGCCGAGGAACTCCTCGGTTGGCGGCCGGAGGTTGATTTGGAGACCGGCCTACGGAATACCGTGGCGCATATCCGTGGCACGCTACCGTAGTGCCGCGCTCAGCGAACGCGGCGCTACTGAATCAAATCTCCACCTGCACTCCCAATTCCACCACCTGCCGCGGCGGAATGTCGAAGAAGCTGCTGGCATTGGCGGCGTTGCGCGAAAGGAACACGAAGATCCGTTCGCGCCAGCGCGCCATCCCGGGTTTTGCCGTGCTCTTCAATGATTCGCGTCCCACGAAAAACGCGGCCTGATCGATGCGCACGTCAAAGCCCAGGGGCCGCGCCAGTTCGAGCACCTCGATGGCATCGGGCGATTCCATAAAGCCGTATCTGGCCACGACACGATAGAAGCCGTGACCCAGGTTTTCCACCTTCACTTTGTCCTGCTTGCCAATGTGGGACACGTCCTCGATCACGATGGTCAGCACGCCCACGACATCATGCAGCACTTTATTGTACTTCAGATTGTGGAGCAAGGGGCGCGGCGTCACTTGCAGGCTGCCGGCCATGAAAATGCCGACGCCGCGCACGCGGGCCACGTCGCCGGGGTGCTCCATGATGCTCTTGATGAATGATTCGAGCGGCAGCATGGCGAAATCGAGTTTCTGGCGCACGAGTTCGCGCCCGCGCCGCCACGTGGTCATCATAAGATACACGCCCGCCCCCACCAGCAGCGGGAACCAGCCGCCGTGCGTCACTTTCATCATGGCGGCGCCAAAAAAGCTCACGTCGAAGATGAGAAAGGCGCCGATGACCAGCACGACGAGCCATCTTGGCCACTGCCACACGCGGCGTGCCACGACACTGACCAGGAAGGTTGTGAACAGCATGGTTGTCGTCACGGCGACGCCGTATGCGGCGGCCAGGTTGGTGGAAGAACCGAAACCAATAACAAGTCCCAGCGTGGCGATGAGCAGTAGCCAATTCACCACGGGAATATAGATCTGGCCAATTTCCCGGGCCGAGGTGTGGGTAATCGTTGTGCGCGGCAGGTAATCGAGCATGACCGCCTGGCGGGTAAGGGAGAAAGCCCCCGAAATAACGGCCTGTGACGCGATGATCGTGGCCATCGTGGCCAGCACGACCAACGGGTACAACGCCCAGCGTGGCGCAAGGTGATAGAACGGGTTGTCCACCGCCTCGGGGTTGGTCAACAGCATCGCTCCCTGGCCGAAGTAATTGAGCAGCAGTGCCGGCAGCACGATCGCGAACCAACCGTGCCGGATCGGATGCTTGCCGAAGTGCCCCATGTCGGCGTAGAGCGCCTCACCGCCAGTCACCACCAGGAACACGGCGCCAAGCGCCATGAAACCCAGTGTACCATTGTGCAGGAAAAAACGGATGCCATACCAAGGGTTGATGGCGGCCAGAATGCTCGGCGCCTGATAAATGGCAACGACACCCAGAATGGCAATGCTTGCAAACCAAACCAACACGATAGGTCCAAAGATGAATCCCAGGTGCGCGGTCCCAAAACGCTGGAACAGGAACAAGATCACCAGGACGACTAGCGTTAATGGGACGATGTAGGGGGAGAAGAGTGGGGTGGCCACTTCGAGGCCTTCGATCGCGCTCAACACCGAAATGGCCGGTGTGATTACACCATCGCCATAAAGCAACGCCGCGCCGAACAGGCCCAGGATGACCACCAAAGCCTGGAGGTGCCGTTGTTGCCCTTCCCTCCGCGCGAGCGCCAGGACCATCAGTGCAAGAATGCCCCCCTCGCCGCGGTTGTCCGCACGCAGGACCACCCCGACGTATTTGATGCATATGACCAGGGTCAACGCCCAGAAAATGAGCGATAACACTCCATATACATTGGCGGGTTCCAGAGGCAGCGGATGCGTGCCGCCGAAGCATTCGCGCACGGCGTACAGGGGGCTGGTCCCGATATCGCCATACACGACGCCGAGCGCGCCCAGAATAAGCCCGTGCTGCAGTTTTGAGGTGGATCCGTTGGTGGACATACTGTGCCCGTGTGATGTGGGAAACGCCGGCGCGTGTGCCGGCGTCAAGGCGAGATTGTATCACATGAGGCTAGGCAATGCCATGCAACTTGCGCCCCACGGGGCCATCGAACGAGTTGGTCGACTTGAACGGCTCATATTTTCCCACAATGGCGAATTCCTTAGTCTTTTCGAGGAGAGTGGCCTGCTGGTCTTCTGGCATCGGGCTGAAGTTTCTCGCCAGTTCCACATTTTTGTGCAGCGTCTCGCGGTCGCTCATGCCGGAGATCAGCGTGGCCACGGGCTGGCTCCAGGAGAACCGCAGGGCTTCTTCGGGGGCGACGACGTTCGCTTGCAGCACGTGGCCGCCACCCAGCGTTTTCATGGCGATGGCACCAATCTGGCGTTGCGTCAAAATCGGCAAAATCTCCCGGATAAAACTCCGGTAGTGTGGGTCCATCACGTTGATCGGCATCTGGACCGTGTCCCAGGAATAACCACGCGACAGCATTTCCTTGAAGATATCGGGGTCCTTATGTCCGGTGAAACCAATGAAACGCACCTTGCCCTGCTGGCGCGCCTCTTCGGCCGCTTCAATCGCGCCTAGCTCAAAGATCATCCTCGGATCGGCCTTGTAGACAACTTCATGGAATTGCCAGAGGTCGATTACGTCCACGCGCAACCGTTTCAAGCTGTCTTCCAGGTGTTGCATGGCCACCTTGCGCTCGCGGCCATGATGCTTGGTCATGAGGAAGACTTTTTCGCGGTAGCCGTCCTGCAAGGCGCGGCCCATGAGGTCCTCGGAGCGGCCGTCGTGGTACTCCCAGGCATTGTCCAGAAACGTCACGCCGAGATCGATGGCTTCCCGGGCGAAATCGATGGCCTGCTGATCGTCCTGGATGGTCCCCAGATGATAGCCGCCGAGGCCGAGGATGGACACCTGCACGCCGGTCTTCCCCAGCGGACGCTTCGGCAGTTCATGGGACGCAGGGGCCGCCCACAACCGGGGCGCCGCCGCCACGGCGGAAACCCCCGCCACTCCCTGCCAAATGAATTCCCGTCGTGTCGTGTTTGTGCGCATGGAGTTCACCTTCCACTTGGTAGACTGATTTCTCCACCAGTATGGACCGGGCATGAGTGAGGGTCAATCAGGGAAACACCCTGCGCAGCCGCGGAAGAAGCCCCGGAAGAAACAGCAGCGGGTACCTAAGTGTTTGTTTTCATAAGTACGGTAAGGGGAATTTGTGTAGCGTCCCACTTAGCCCCCAAGGGGCGTCCGCAAGTAGCCGGGGGTGGAGCGTAGCGGAACCCCCGGAAAACGACACGCCAACCACGAAGCGCCCTAAAGGGGCGCAGGCGACCTCCTACACGATGCAACTTGGCCGTATACGTTGCCAAATTTATGAAACGACGCACTAAGCTTCGGGTCACGTCACCTCGACTAGCTGCATCATGCCCAAATCCTCGTGTGTGAGGATGTGGCAGTGGACGGGGCGAATACCCGCAAAGTCCGAAAGACGGACGCGGAGCTTGACCGTACCGGAACGCGCAACGTCGACCGTGTCGGCCCAGCGCGGCGTCAGCAGATCTACTCCATTCACCTGCACGACCTGAAACGGGGTCGAGTGCAGGTGTATGGGATGAGCCATGTTGGAGCGGT
>JACPGD010000293.1 GCA_016182645.1 Candidatus Hydrogenedentota bacterium
ATTCCCGCAGGCGAATACGTGGCAGGGCAACGCCGCCAGCGATCCCTATATTCTCCCCTTTGACGGCGTACTGGATCTCAGCCCGCTCCTGAGCGGCGTGGTTTCGTTGGAACGCACGCTCTTTCTCTATGGCCTGACCAATGCCGCCGTGGCGAAGCAGACCACGACCCTCCTCTATGAGAGGACGAGCGCTCCAGAAAGCGCGGTCGAACTCACGCTGCGCGAGGCAGAGGCCAGCCTCGACGACGATAACAATGGCGCGCCTGACTTCCCCTTCTCGGCGCTGGCCCCGGGCGAAGTCTGGGTCAGCAATGTCGACAGTAATGGCGGCCAGAAGACGGTGATCGTAGCGAACCTGGAACAGGAAGCCGCCAAGGGCGCCGGAGGCACGGTCACGTTGAATCCTACGGCGGGCATCGCCGTGGAAGTACCCTCCACCGAGGCGCTGGAAACGGCCGGATTGGTGGGAGCAGGTCAGACCGCGCTGGCCGTGATCGAAGTGGTCGCGGACCTCAGCCTGCTGACTGACCAGGTTGATGGCGTGGACTCTGATGCGGCGCGCGATGCCTGGGCGGCCGCGGCGCTGGCTGCGGCGCCGCCATTCCGCACGCAACTCAACAGTTTCATCGAGATCAGCCTGATCGCGACGACCAGTCCACTTACCTTTGACGAGATTGAAGACCTGAGCGGCACGGGCCTGGAAGTGAGCGTCCAGAGTACGGGCGCCCCTGCCGATGGCAATACGCAAATTTGGTCGTATCCCACGCGCATCGCCTCCGATACCGGCACGAATGCAGTTGTACTGGCCAATGAACCCGGCGAGCAGGTCTGGACGCTGATCGCCGCCGAACCCTTTTCGCTCGCGGCCGGTTTGAGCTTCTCGACGCAGACGCTTTCGGTTTTTGGCGCCTTCCAGTCGGGTCTCGATCTACAGGAGGTGACGCCGGACCAAGTCGTCCAGGGCGAGACGGGATCGTTCACACTGACCGGTGTGTTTCCTGCCGCGGCGGCGCTGTCCATTGCTGAAGCAACTGCCACCTATCGCGTGTATATCACCACGGACAATTTCACCCCGGCGGAAATCGTACCCTTCCGCGATGGCGGCTCGGGCAACGCCATGACCGGCTTTGATGGCGCCAATCCCAACCAGGCCTTCGTAAGCTACACGGCCACGCAGCCCGTGGGCACGCTGCTCGATGTGTCCATTGTCGAATTGGCGCATCCGGAGAACAACAGCCTCCTTATCGATGCAATCGAAGTCGTGGCGTCCGGAGAAGGAGAAGGCGAGGGAGAGGGTGAAGGCGAAGGAGAAGGCGAAGGCGAAGGTGAAGGCGAGGGTGAAGGCGAAGGTGAAGGTGAAGGTGAGGGTGAGGGTGAGGGTGAAGGTGAAGGTGAAGGTGAAGGTGAAGGTGAAGGTGAAGGTGAGGAACCGGCCACGGTTACGGGCATTGGCCTCGGCGGGGCCGCGGGAAGCCAGATTGAGACCTATATCTTTGGCGAAGTGGTGGCGCAAATCACCGGGCAGAACCTCAGCACGGACACGCTTATCACGGTGGGCGAGGGTGATGCTGCGCGGACGGTCACCGGTATTCGGGCCGCTGTGGATGGTTCCTCGGTAGACTTTATTGTTCCCCAAAGCGGGGACACGGGCGATGCGCCAACCGTTGTAACAGACATCACCGTGCAGAATGGCGAAACAAGCGCGGGTGTGCTGCAAAACGCTGTGGCGTACATTCGCTACCAGAGCGTTGGCGGCGTCAACATCAGCGCATTCTTCTTAGAGGCCGGGGACGGCGCCACGGTCGAGCCAAGTCTGGGCGCGCCGCACGACGCCGGCAACCGTGGCACGCTCGTGATCCCGTCCTTGTCCGATATCGGCAACGCCAGCGAGGTGGTGGCCGGGATCGTTCTCAACAAGGAAGTCCCGGACAACGATAAGCAGACGAACA
The DNA here is from genome assembly GCA_016182645.1 of Candidatus Hydrogenedentota bacterium. Taxonomy (GTDB): domain Bacteria; phylum Hydrogenedentota; class Hydrogenedentia; order Hydrogenedentales; family JACPGD01; genus JACPGD01. The sequence goes on from JACPGD010000293.1 coordinate 1,950, forward strand.
TTGGTACGGACCTCGCCACGGGGCTTATCAATGCCGGCGATGCCATTCCTCAGGCCGAGGATTTCAGTCTGCATCTCTACCGGGACGCGGGCGGCAATCCAGCGGTGGGCGTGGCCTCCTTCACGGAAGTTCCGCTGGTCGATTTCGCGCGGACACTCGAGCCCGGCAGCAACAATCCCGTGCAGGAAACCCCGGTGCAGTTGAGTTTCCCCGTGGACGGCACGGGGTTAAGCGCGAACGATGTGCGCGAGGGTCTGACCCTCTGGGGTATCCGCAGTGAATTCGACTATGTGAGCCACGAGACCAGCGTCGAAATCGATTCGCCCGAGACGGCCTATGAATCGCAGGTGCTCGCCGCACAGGACCTGGACGGGCTCCCGGCGGAAGTCGATCCCATCATCACCTCTTTGACGCCCGACAGCACGCTCGTGAATACGGTCGTCAATGTGCGGCTCTATGCACTGAACGGCTTCACATTGCGGCAAAACGCGATTATCCCGGCCGAAGTGTCCGGGCAGGTGCGGCTGGCCAATGCCAGTGGCACGTCCAATGGCCCCGTGGGCGGCGGAACGATCCTGCGGATCGTGTCGCCCCTGGGCGGGCTGGCGTGGGTCGATCACATCGAATTCATCAATCCGGCGACCGGCGACGTGATCGCGCAGCAAGACGAATTCGTGACGCCGCGCGGCTCCGACGAATTTGAGTTGATCTTGGCGACACCACCGGCGGCCGAAAGCGCCATCGTGGACGTGGCCATCTTCATGACGGCGGACTCCGTATTGCCCGCGGTCACGCTCGAGAGTGTTTTCGAATACCGTCCCGCGGCCGCGCCTAACCTGTTGCTCATGTTGGCGGGCCTACTGATTGCCCTGCTGGGTCTGGCGGCGGGCGGCAACAGCGGCGGTGGCGGCGGCGGCGCCTGCTTCATCGCCACGGCGGCCTACGGCACGCCGCTGGCCCACGAAATTGACGTGCTGCGCGATGTGCGTGACGAGTTCCTGCTGACGAACCCGATCGGTACCGCGTTTGTCGATGCGTACTATCACCTCAGCCCGCCCATCGCGGACGCCGTGGCGGCCAGCCCGCTCTTGCGCGCGCTGGTGCAGGCGCTGCTGCTGCCGGTCATCCTCGTGTCGAAACTGGCGCTGGCAATGCCCGTGACGACTGCCTTCGCGTTTGCAGTTGTGGCCGCGTTGGCGGTGGGGGTGCGCTTGCGCGCAAGACGCCGGCGGGCTTGAGCAGGGGAATCGGACCGATCGGGCGGATCGGACTGGTCAGACACGTCAGACGGGTCTGACTGGTCGGAGGAACCCGGCTCGAAAATTGTCTCCTACTCCCGCAGCAGCCACAACTCCGACACCTGACAGCCGCGGCCAGATTCGCGGCGCCATTCGAGATCGAGGACGCCGTCGGCGGTGGCGGCGTTGGGGATGGCGAACTCGACGGGTTTCACAGGCGTGGGCTGCGGCAAGACGGGGTGGATCTCGTACTGGCCGTCCGCGGTGAGGCGCAGGCTGGCCTTGTAACGGCCCGTGTAGGTGGCGCGCAGGCGATACTGGGCGTTGGGGTCCAGCCCCTCGTAGCGCACCTGCAGCGGCGTGGCGTAAAGCGTTTCCGCAACATCCATCCAGGAAAGGCGCGCATCCGTGAGTTCGAGCGTCCGCCGGTTCATCGGCTCGCCGAAATCAACGCGCGGGGAACAGAGCCCGCCCGGGTCCTGCTCGATGGGCATCTGCCTAACGAGGTGCGGTTGCTTGCGGATATTGCCGAGGTCGTCGTAGGCGCCGCCAGGACCGGGATTCTCCCAATCGACAATTTCCCGAATCATCGCTTGTTGTTTGGCCGGGTCGTCCTCCTTCTCAATCTCCGTCAAACGCGCCTCGATCCAAGACCGCTCGTTCAAGGGCTGATCAAGATAATCGAGCACCGCGCCGCGCTCGGCGTTGCTGGCCAGGTACGGCGGCTTGATGCTCAACTGGTAGCCGATGCTCTTAAAGAGTTGTTTGCCCAGGGCTTCAATCTCCTTTCGGATTTCGGGCGCTGGTGGGTGTTCGTCCACCTGGGCCAGCGCTTTCCGCGCGTCGGCCACTGCCTGCTTCACGTCCGGCGTCTGGCGGAGCGCGTCGAGCGCCTCCACTTCGTATCTTGCCTCCGCGATAAAGCGCTCCTGCACATACCGGTCGTACAGCGCGCGCAGGGTGTACATCTGGAGGCGCCAATTCTGGGGGGCGCCTCCCACGGCCTGGTTCACGCTGCGCCAGAGTTCCAGCGTCTTCGCAATCCCCTCATTCGCCTCCACCGGCCCTTGCCAGTTGCGCTCGAGGCCCAGCAGCCCCTGTGCCGCCGTTTCGGCAATCTCCTCGCCGAAATGCACTTCACTGTACTCGCGAACAATCTGCTCGACCGGCATGTCCGGGTCCCAGGCGAGCGCGCTCCAGACGGCCTTGTTCAGGTCGTCGTGGCTGCCGTCGGAATAGCTGACGAATCCATCGGAAGACGCGGCGTAGATGCCGTGGATGTACGCCATCTCGCGCGGGCGCGGGCAGCAGGCCTCGCGGCCCAGCGTGAACGCGAGCGCGTGATCCCAGTTCGGCACGGGGTTTTCGCAGCGAATGTTGTGGTTGATGTCCGGATAGCCACGCAGCTTGTACTGCGCCGGCAGGCGCTTGCGTGTTTCGGCGATCGAGATCTCGGTCCACGGCCCATAGACCAATCCGGTGAACCACACCGGCTTCTTCTCTTCGATGTAGTTGAACAGAAAGTCCAGTTCATCGGCGTCCAAGGTCTGGTGGGAGAGCCAGATCGTGGCCTTGGGGTGGGCCGCGTGCAGGACGGGCGCCAGTTGCTCCAGGAACGGCAGGAGCAGCCGGATCGGATTGTTGCCACCATCGCCGCCCGGGATGAAGACCGCGTCGATGTACTTCATCTCCGCGTAAAACTCGCGGCGGCGCTCAAGTGCTTCTTCCGCCGCGCCCGCTTGCGCCAGATCCTCGCCCACCGGCGCCCACAGCCAGACATCCAGGTCGTAGCCACGGATCAGTTCGCTGAGCATCGCGTTCATCTTGCGGGGCGGCACGGGCATGTGCGCGGTCTTTTCCCCGCGTTCGCCCAGTGCCGGGATCAGTTCGATGGAGTTTGTGCCGAAGAGGATCAGTTCGCGGATGTAGCGGTCAAAGGTATCGAGGTCCCAAGCGTCATAGGTGTTGGCGGTGGGGCGATAGCCCAACTGGTGGCCGCGGATCCGATAACGCGGCGAAGAGGTGATGGCCACGTCGTCTTCGACGCTGATGC
>JACPGD010000299.1 GCA_016182645.1 Candidatus Hydrogenedentota bacterium
ATGGCTTCGAAGACGGTATTATCGCAGCGGATCGCTTTCGTCATAGCAAAGCTTTCTATGTTGGATACAACCCGTTTGTATCTTGCCCCTATGACAACTGCAAAACCAGCAAGGGACATGGTTTTATCCATGAGCACAAACCGCCCGAGACCGGATTTCCTATTCCGTACACGCTGCCCGTTGCGGGATCCATCACTCAAGCTGAAAGCGATTCTTATTGGAAAGCTGCTGCACCAAGCCATCGGCCTGTTTCCAGTTCTCTTCTCGAGTACAATTGCCATGGTTATATGACTGGTTTGAACTTTATGGTGGAAAACCTTGGAGGCATTTCGATAATCCTTGCCGATGACTATTTGGCAGGGGATGATTCAGAAGGCAAAGCTCCGTATCATTCAAAAGTGGGCGGGTTTTTGATGGCGCGTAATCACTCCTATAAGATCAACACCTGGATTCCATTTTGTGAGGGACCAATTTGTGTCTTCGTACCAGCATCATTACGTGAGAAATGGGAAACAAGCCCAATAATGGAGCTGGATTGGCCAGAAACATTCACAGCCACTGAATATACACACTATAATTATATTAGTGACTTTGACATTTTTCACAAGATAGGAGAATAGAAGAATGAAACAAATAAGTACTATTGTAGTATTGATATTAAGTGTTTTCGCTATAGCGGCATCAGTATTAAGCTTCGCAATGTTGGAGAAAGGGCACCGTAGTGGTATTTTTGCTGGCAAGTCCAACAGGGGGGCGAAAGATCTAAAGCCCTCGCAGTCTATTGAGGACGCCTCGGCTTCGTCAAGTCCCCCTCCCGTCCCCTCTTCACTCCCCAAACCACCACAAACTGTGACGTTCATGCCTGAGACCTTCGCTGAGATCGACAAGCAAATCGCACGCTTGAGGCAAGAAGATTTGGACCAGAGCCTTGGTAATCTGATTGATCCAATGTTTTTCATCTGGCCTGGAATGAGTGGAGAGAGTCCATCGCTGGTTCTGAAGCCGCCCCTAGCGACAACGATTGACACGCATGCGTTGCGAGTTGTCCTCAGCAATCGAAGGGTGATGAAGGTGATCCAGGAATTGAATACTCTAGATCCTGCGCTTGCCTCGGCCAAGACCCAACATGCTCTCGATCTGGCGTATAACAAGTATGAAGTAATGCAGAGCAAAGAGTGGACCACTGTGGAACGGGCAATCGCGACGACAACGGATCCACTGGACCTCACGTGGGGGACAGCGATGCTTACCGACGGAGAGTATCAAATGCCTGCCCTGCGCAACGAGATCTTTGCACTTTCATTGGCCGCTGCCGACGGGGAGATGAAGGACTTATTCCCTGCGATCAAACGGATAGCGGAAGCAGCAGCTGTGGAACGAAACGCCGCCTATGAGGCTGGCAGAAAAGCAACGGGCCAGGTAGCCCTTTGTTATTTGGCTGACAGCTCAATTTACAACAGAGCGATACTTGCAACCGCGTTGCTGAAGACAGCGCCCGTATTGAAAGAGAATTATGAGCCCCGAGAATTCACAACACTCAACCTTACGGCCTATGATGCGAGACTCACGCCCTTTGATCAGCCCGTCGGATATGGGCAGTCACCGGACTATTCCCAAGGGACGTTTCCTATCGAGATATTAACTGGCGTCGACGATGCGGAGTTTGATGAACTCCTGGCGGCGCTGCCTTAGCGGTCCTGAAAAAGACTCGGCGCGGTAACGTCTTTCTTGCTTCTTCATTTGCCTTCCCCCGCCCGTGTGCTCTGATCCGGCGCTTGTACACCGCGCACTCCGCGAGGATGAGTCTTTTTTGTCTCCAAAGGAGGTGAATCTGTTGAGAACTTACGAAGCGCTGTTCGTCGCATCAACCGGAATCGGACGATGGTATCCAGACGGCAGCGAAAGACACTGAAGCCCTTGTGGCGAGCACGGGAGGCCATCGTGCGCTTGGAGATCTGGGGCAGACGGAAACTGGGAAGTACCCTAGCCGCCTACGACGATATTCTCTTCCCGCCGCTCAGGGGGCCGCGTTCGATCCTCCTGTCAACTATGGCGCCGCCGGAATCTCAGGCGGCGTTGTCCGCGTTGAACTCCTGATGGACGTGGACGATCAGGAATTTGATCGGATCATGACCATTCTGACGGGCGCGTGAGCATAACGCCTGTCGAACATGCGCGTTCCTATTTGACACTATCCTCGTTATCTTGTAGAATCCCTTCTTCTGTACTGATATGAGCGAAATTCCGTAGACAACCGTGGCCGCCCGGCTTGCCACGCCCAAATCCAGATAGAGGGGAGGTTGAGCGCACGTGACGAAAGTTCGCGTCAAGCCTGACGAGCCTTTTGAGAAGGCCCTCCGGCGCTTCAAGAAGAAGTGCAATAAGGAAGGGTTGATGCAGCGGCTGAAAGAGATCAAGCACTTCGAGAAACCGAGTGAACGCCGCCGCCGCAAGTTGGCCAAGGCCATCTCCCGCACGGTGCAGGATCAGGAATAGCCCTGACCCCACCCCAGTCTCAACACACGGATGCAGCGCCGTGGTCTGATTGAATCAGCCATGGCGCTGCACTTTTTCCACTGCCAGCCGAGGGCTATCGAGTATCCGGGGGCGTCAGGCCATTCTGCTTGTACCAGCGCTCAGGGTCTCGTGTGAGGTTTTCCACAATGGCCCCCAGGGTGCCGCGCAGGCGGTGGCGCGGATTCCATCCCAGCCGCTCGTGCGCGCGCTGAATGTCAACGGGATAGTGGGCATCGGCCAGATCAATCATCCAGGGTTTGATGAATTGCTCCTCCTTCGAGAGCTTCTTCCTGGCGGCGGCGCCGGCCTTGGCGACGGATTTTGGAATTCGGATCGCCGGCCATTCGTGCCCGTGTATCAGGCGTCCCAGTTCTTCCTGCAACTCTTCATAACTCATGATATCGGGCTCAGCGACGAGGAAGAGTTCGAAGGGCTGCAATGCCTGCCTGCGCGTGATGACTTTATGGAAACAGTCGACGAGGTCGTCCAGGTGCACGAAGGGTTGGCCGTGCGACTTGTCGCCGGGAAACAAGAAGCTCTCGATACTTTTCTCGTGGATGCGTTTGATTTGCTGGCCGAGCGGCAGGGAATGGCCCTCTTCGTCATACACGCCGGCAATGCGGAGAATTACGACGGGGACACCGTCGCGTTCGTCGCGGAGCACTTCTTCGGCGCGCAATTTGGATTCAGGATAGGCCCAGGCCGCCGACGTGGGGGAGACTTCGGTGATGGGGCCTTGCTCTTCCTCCGCGGGCTGCATGACGAGCAGGCTGCTGCTGAAAATAAGTTGCCCCACCTCCATCTCAATGTCTTGAAACCCGCGGACCAGTCTCCGCGTTCCCTGCACCGTCAGTTGCTCATAGAGGGGACTGGGGTCACCGGCGAAATCATAGAACGCCGCCAGATGTGCGACGCTGGCCAATCGGCCCTCCGTGAGCGTTTTCACTTCGCGCAGAGCATGCTTTACACTCGCATCGTCCGTCAGATCGCAGGAAATGAAGTCGACGTCGGGAACCGGCTTCTTGGGCGGCTTTACATCCAGGCCAATCAGGCGATAGTAATCCTTCAACCCTTGTTGCAGACGCTTCCCGATGAGGCCGGTGCTTCCGGTGATCAGCACGTTGGGCTTTTGGGTTGGACTCGTTACGGTCATGCCGTCTTTCCTGCCTGATGACGCAAGAGTGCCGCCCAGCCCCCACCGAATGATCGCTTGACGCGGCCGCGCACGAAGGCCAACGAAGCCAGTGCGAGGCCGCAGGCCACGCTGTTAACGGCGGCGGGCGTCTCGTGTTCCAGGACCATGGGCGCGATCACCAGCCACAGTCCGAGTGGTACGTTCGCGAAACGGACGCCCCGCGTGCATTCCCAGAGGGCGACTGCGGCCAAGGTGGCCACGAGCGGGCCGGTGATGTGGCTGTTGTCCGCCGCGGCGCCCGCATATTCGAGCACGGCCGGGGCGGCCATCAGCCAGATGCCGATCAGGGTTGCGATGAATTGGGACCACATTACGAACTTCCTTACTCGAGGGCGGTTTTCAAACCCCAGAAAGCGCGCCAGAACTGTGCCGCCGAGTGGGTGTGAATGCGTTTGAGGTATTGCAGCGTGGCCAGGACCTCGTCCATGGCTGGCCCAATCATAAGCACGGATATTACGGCTGTCGCGAGGCAGAGCGTGCACCAGGCATCGAACAGCAGTGGTTGGGCGATCACCAGCGCAATGCTAACGGCGCCCAAAGGCCCGACAAGGATGGCGAAGGCAATGACCAACCATGGCATGGTCTGCCAGCGCTTCTGACTGCCGATGATCCCCGTGATGGCGTCGAGCAGATAGGCAAACGCACCCAGCGCCGCATCGCTTACGGGGAGTAACCTGGAGAGATCCGAGTTCAGAATAGTTTCGCTGCCCTCGTGGAAGAAAGGTTCCCAGACCTTCGGCACGACCCTGTACTGATAGAGGGCGAGATAGGCCGCCATGACAAAACCGGCGACTGCCAGAACAATAATGGGGAGCCGCTGGGACCAGGCCGCGGGATTGTAGCTCCAGCCGGGCGGGGTATTTGCGGCATTGTTCATTCTGAAGGTCCCTCCGCACGCATAGTGCATCCTCATATTCCCCTGGAGTTCACAGTACCAGCAGTTCTCCTGGACGGCCATCAGGCCGGGTACGAATTGTGCCTACAGAATTTCGGGCGTGCGCCCCTAGGAAATCCCCCCGGTCAAGGCGTTTGTCTCCGGTGGAGCTGCCTCGGCCGCTCATTGCCGCCGGGGTTGGCCGTTGGGTACCATGATTACCCTATGGCGGCGCAATTCATGATGAGCGGGCGGCGGCTCGGCAGGCGCGCGTTCTTGCGGAGAACGGCGCTGGCGGCCGGGCCGCTCATCTTGCCCTCGGGCGTTCTCGGCATCCAGGGGCGGGCGGGCGCCAGCGAGCGCGTGGTGACCGGCCACCTTGGGCTGGGGTACCGGGGGCGCATCCTTCTGGAACGGCTCGGGGAATCGGCCGCGGCGATTTGCGATGTGGACACCGTGCAGTTGGAGCGGGCGGCGCCTTTGGCCGGCGTGGGCGCCCGGCAATATCGCGACTATCGCGAAGTGCTGGAGCGGACGGACATTGATGCCGTCGTGATTGCCACGCCCGATCATTGGCATGGCCTCCAGGTGGTGCACGCCTGTGAGGCGGGGAAGGATGTGTACGTGGAAACGCCGGCCTGCGCGACGCTGGACGAGGCCCGGCGCATGCTGGAGGCGGCCCGTCGTTTTGACTGCATCGTGCAGGTGGGGGCGCCGGGTCCCCTGACGCGGGCAGGCCGCGCGGCACGGGCCGCCGTGCAGGCCGGTCATGTGGGGAAAGTGACCCAGGTGACTGGCTGGGGCCAGCGGAACCCTGAGGGCGGGGACTTGTCCCGGAATGGGCCGCCGCCGGCGGAGTTGGATTGGGACACCTGGCTGGGGCCGGCGCGTTGGGTGGCCTACAATCCCGATCGCGTCCATGGGAATTTTCGTTGGTTGCTTGATTTCGGTGGCGGCCAGATCTGCCATCAGGCGGACCACTGTTTTGCCATGGCGCTGGCGGCGGGCATGAGAGTAGCTGACCCCGGCAAGGGAACAGGGCTGGAAGCCCCGGCCACGGTGCATGTTGAGGCGCAGGGCGCCGTGCCCACGGCGGGTTTATGGGATTGTCCGGTGGATTTGCGTGTGGAGTACCGGCTGGAGCCGGGTGGGCCGAGCGTGGCATGGCGCCAGGGGCCGCCCCGGCGGGACGCGGCCTTTGGCGTCGAAATGTCGGGGTCGGGGGGCAGTGTGTTTGTTTCGACCTGTGACGAGCGGGCCGCGACGGAAGAGAAAGTGCTGCTGGCGGCGGGAACAGCCGCCTCGGAGATGCAGGAGGACGTGCTGGAAAACTGGCTGCGCTGTATTGCCACGCGTGAAACGCCAGAAATGGATCTGGAACGCGGCACCTTCGCCGCCACGCTGTGCATTCTTGGCAATCTGGCGTACCGACTGGGGCGTCCGCTCGACTGGGACCTGCGGGCGCAGCGATTCGTGAATGATTCTTTGGCGGACCGCCTTATCGCCCGGCCGGCCCGCGGGCAATATCATCTGTAGGAAAGACGAGCGTGGCTTTAGAACTCACAGAGAACCGGAAGACGGACCCGCGAAGTAGGCGGGTGTTCCTCCCGGTGTGTCTGTTAGTCGTGCTCGCTGCCGGGATCGCGTTGTCCGAGGACAGGCCACCCGAGGCGGGGGAGATCCAAGGGGCGGGGGTGCCTCTGCTTTCCGTGGCCGCGTGGATGGAAAGGGCGTTGGCCGCGGACGCGGCCACGAGGGCCGCTGCCTGGCAAGAGATGGGAGGTTTCGACGCAACGGCGATCCCGGAGCTTGCGGAAAGCCTCAGCAGTGCGGATCCCGCCAAGGCGCACGCTGCGCAGACGGCTTTAGAGCATGTCGTCATGCGCCAGGCGCCTGCGCTTCGCGCGGAGCTGACGGATGCTTTGTTTGCGGCCCTGGAACGATCGGGCCGCGGAGATCCCGTGGAGACTGCACCCGCCGAATCCGACTGGCCTGGACCCGATGATGTGGAAGAGGAGGGGGGCGACAACACGCTTGAAACTCCCGAGGACGACGCGTCCGAACC
>JACPGD010000297.1 GCA_016182645.1 Candidatus Hydrogenedentota bacterium
CTACAGCGAAGTGGGCAAGGGGACGACGTTTAAGATTTACCTGCCGCGGGTGGAAGAAGCAGCGTATGACCAGCTCCCAGCTCCACCTAAGTCGCCGGCGCGGGGCACCGAGACCATTCTCCTCGTGGAGGATGACGAGGCGCTTCGCAATCTGTCGCAGCGTATTCTGACGAGTGCTGGGTACACGGTGCTCGTGGCGGCCCGCGGCGAGGAGGCGCTCTCCTTGATGGCGCGTCACGCCGGTCCGGTGCACCTCCTGCTTACCGATGTCGTCATGCCAGGGATGAGCGGGGGGGTGTTGGCCGGGCGTTTAATGGAAGACCATCCAAGTTTGAAGGTCCTCTATATGTCCGGCTACACGGACAATGCCATTGTTAACCATGGGGTGTTGGAGGAGGGCACGCAATTTGTCGGCAAACCGTTCACAAGCGCCCAGCTTACCCAAAAAGTCCGGGAAGTATAGGACTTGCCGGAATCCTAACTGGGGGCAAGAGAGAAGTTGGGGACTGCATCTCCCGGGCGCGCCGGCGCCCCAGACTACCGTCTATCGACGCCTGAAGCACCGGCGCGTATGAAAGATAAGGATTATGGGGCGACCGGAATAAAGGGGCTGGTGTCGGTCACGGTGGCCGGCATGGGTTTGGGGGCGGCGTCGACGGCTGTCACCAGCATGATGTTCAGTCCGTTTCGTTCATACTTGCGGGCGGTCACTTTCACGCGCTGCTCGCCAAAGTCTCCCGCGCGCAGCCGCAAGTCGCTTTGCTCGCCGAACAGCGCAATGTAACCGGTGGCCACGAGCAATTCCGTCACCGGACTGCGGTCCTGCACAAATGCGAGCAGCTTGGGCGCCTGCTCCGCTGTCGCGGCGGGTTTATCCCGCTCCGTTGTGCTTTCCGCGGACGCTGGCGCCTTGGGCTCCGGGTTGATTTCGCCACTGACGAAACCCAGCAGGTCTACGAAGTGGCCGTAGTACGTGGCCGGCTCCACATCCTTCCAGGCGTAGCTGTCCCAGGTTTTGTCCAAGGCCATCGCGAGCCGCATGGGTTCTTCCGCGGGTGTCTCTTCCTGGCTCTCCGCTTCGCTGGTTTCCGCTGATTCCGGCGTGGACGCTTCGGGGGTCGCGCCTTTTTGTTCCGCATTCTCGGTCGTGGCCGGTTCGGCCTCTGGCTGGTCCGTTTCCGTTACGGCCGGCGTTTCGGCGTCAATGGCGGCCTTATCTTCATCTTGGGCGGCCGCCCAGCCACCCATCACTGTGGCCCCGGCAACCACCCATGCGACAAGCACTTGCTTCATGGGTCTATCCTCGCTCTCTGCTCTCGAGCTGTGCATCGGCGGACATACCGATCCTCATTCTTGATTGTTCCAGCATTTTGGGCCGCTCAAGATGGGGAGGTATTGGAATTGCGCCTGGAGGAAATGCTGATGCAGACAATAGGAGGTTTCCCGGGGGAGAGCGCATGGGTTGCATCAGCCCAGAGAAATAGAGCCTTCTCGAAAATCAATGCTGAGAACTTGCCCACGCAAATAGTCCAAACCGAGAACGCCATCGATACTGGAACTGGGCGGCAGGGTATGCGCCAGGACAGGGAAGTTGGTCTTGGATTGTCCCAGCGCATCAATACGAAGAATCGAAATGCGAGGCACGAACTCGACGCCGCTGCCAGTAGTCACCTGAGCGCGCTCGGGCGAGAGTGCCGGGTCATAACCCATGGTAGCTAGAGGCCGAGTGCTTATCATAGTGCTGGTAGCCCCCGTGTCCAATGCAAGCCTCAAGACACCGTTCCTCAAGGGACCAAGGACTTCGGCTTGCACGACAACAAGACCGCCGTGAGGATCGAACGAATGGCTCACAAGAGAACCTCAGTACCTTCAGGAATCTTGCCTGTGTAGAGCATGGCGAATCGCTTGACACGAGGAGAAATCGCTTTTCGGTAGACTTCATCGCGGTCCCGGCTGTGACAAAGCACCTTCCCCCGCAGGACGTTCAGGGCGTCATCGGTCACTGGGTCTTCAACCAGAACCCATTCGGAATCAAACTCCGAATAGATTTCCTCAATCGTCATTTCTTCTTGCATGGAAGTTCTCCGCCGTTCAGTCATCTTCTCGACGCTGTTGTCATTTTACCTCACTCCAGGGCGGAACCCCAAGGGAATCGTCGCTGACAATGAGAATGCATTCGTAATCGTTTAAGACGCCAACATCGGCACCTTCTGGATTCCCGCCTTCGCGGGAATGACGGTGTTTTTGGGCCATTTCCACGACTTTCGTCATTCCCGCGAAGGCGGGAATCCAGAGGTGCTCGCGCAATCGTCAGATCCACCGGTAGTAATCAGCATGCACCCCCCTAAATGAACGAGAATGCTATTCGATGACGAAGCCGTCTTTTTCGAGGGCTTTGCGGAGGTCGGCTTTGGAGATTCCGGAGAAGGCGACGCTTTGGAGGGGGTCGAGTGTTTTGAAGTGCTTGTTGTAGCGGCGGCGATGGACAAGGTCTGCCATGATGAGGGGGTCTTCGGATTCGAGGAGGTGGACGGTGCGCATGCGGACGCGCTTCATGGTGCCGCGCCAGTCCTCGAGCGTCATCATGACGTTGGCGGGGAGGGTTTCGCCGCGGTTGTGGCGAATGAGGAAGTTGACGAATCCGGCGGCGTCATGGCCTTCTTGGACGGCTTGAATGAACGACTCCTTGCTGAGGTTGTAGACGGTGGCCTGGCCGGTACTCTGGCGGACAGCAAATTGATCGAGCGGCGCGGTCAATAGCGGGTCCATGTCCTGGGTGGGGACGACAATGTCGAAGTTCGGCTGGACGATGAGTTCGCCCTTGCGCGGGGGGAAGAGCGCTTGGAGGCGGCCGTTCTCCTGATTGCGCAGCAGGATTTCGCCCAATTCGGTGGCGCGCACAAAACTCTCGTTGCCGATGGCGCCGCGGTCGACGATGCCCAGCCAGAAGAGGGTACTCTCGATGGAGCGGGCGAAGCGCTGTTCTGCCTGGCCCGAGGCGGCGGGGCTGAGATATTGCCAATGCGCGCCGGTGGGCCGGAGCGCGGGCAGTTCCTGGCCCGCGGTGAGTTGGGCCGCCACGCGGATAAACTCGAGTGCCGAGTACCACTGGCCCACTTTGATTTCTTCGAGCATTTCCGCCAACAACCGGCGTGACGACGCTTCGTCGCCGCGGGACACAAGCCAATCATAGAGCACCCGGTGCCGCTGGATGCGGTCCAGACCAAGCAGCGTTTCGAGTTCGCCTGCACACAAGGATTCGTCGACGCGGGCCATCCAGCCGACGCCTTCGGCGATCCACAGGCACGTGCTGAGCGAGGGATCGCCTTCCTCGTCGCAGATTTCGCCGAGACGGCGGCGGTCTTCGCGGAAGAGGTCGCCGTCACCGCGGAGGCGGGCCGGGCGCGCCGCCAGGGCGGCCAGGAGCCGACAGACCGTGTCGCTGAGTTGGAGTCCCCGGCTCTCGATGAAATCAGGTTTGACTTTCGCGGCTTTCAGCTTGAGTTTCTTGCCGGTTTGCCGTGCGGCGCTCTCACGGTGCTGGCGGATTTCGCTGAGCAGGCCGACGACGCGGACGAGCCGTTCTTCCACGTCGAAGCGGAACATCTCGAAGAGGGCAAAGCCGCGAAAGAGTTCGAGCAGGGCCTTTTCGATCTCGAATTCGGCCCCGTCCTGGGCCGCGCGCAACTGGGAGACGGGCATGACGCCCTCGGTGTTCTGCCAGACGATGTCAAAAAGGTTGCGGGCCAGTTCGGAGAAGTTGCGCGTGGCGACAAACGCGACCACGCTGTCCGGGTGCTTGTAGTTTCGTTCGAGGTGTTCCTCCGCCGCGACCTTCTTGGTCGCGGCGCTGTCGACGCCCAGGAGTTCCTCGAAAGCGCGGAACTCGTGGACATCCAGGCCTTTGATGCTGCGGAGCATCGAGGGGACATCGCCGTGGTTTTCGAGTCCTTCGCCAATGCGCCGGATGGCGGAGAATCCCTCCGCCACGAGCTTCACCTTGGTCAGGTCGGTGAAGATCAGGCGCGGGTTCATGTCGATGAGATACTCGACCTCTTCCTCGGGGAGGTCGAGCTTCTTGGACAGAAAACGAACGGTCAGTCCGCTGCGGCTATTATTGCTGAGTTCGCGCGCAATGTAGTACGCGGGACGGCTCAGGCCCTCCAACGAGACAAGCAGGCTCGCACTATGCCGCATGCGCGGTCCTCTCTCTTCTTCCACCAGCCCCAAAGCCCACTGCGGGCAAGGGAAACATTATAGTGGCCAAGCGTGCTGCTGACAAGCAAGAACGCCCAGTAGTGCCGCGCTCGCCGAGCGCGGCACGGGGCCGTAGCGCTGGTCCACATGTGTACCGCGTTTCCTGGGTCAGTGCGTGGATCAGTCGCGCGCTCGGCGAGCGCGCGACTACTCGCGGGAGGGCGGCCTTGTTTGCTATAAATGCCCGATTCAAGAAAAGGGAGTCCGGCAAGGCACATGCACACGCTTGAAGCGATTGAAACAGAGGCGCGGCTTGATGACCTGTTGAGTCTGCCGTCCCCCCAGGCGGTACAGGCACTCCGCGCGGCGCCGGGGGACATCCTGCTACTTGGCGCCGGGGGCAAGATGGGGCCGACTCTGGCGCGGATGGCGCGGCGAGCGGCGGATTCAGAGGAGGATTCACGAAGAATCATTGCGGTCAGCCGCTACTCCAAACCTTCGGCGCGCGCGGCCCTCGAACAGTGGGGCGTGGAGACCATTTCGTGCGATCTCCTGGATGAAGCGGCGATCCAGGTGTTGCCCGACGCGCCGAATGTCATTTACATGACGGGGATGAAATTTGGCACGCAAGGGAACGCGGCGATGACGTGGGCGATGAACGCCTATCTGCCCGCGCTCGTATGCAGGCGCTTTCCCGGGAGCCGGATCGTCGCGTTCTCTTCGGGCAATGTCTACCCGCTCGTGCCCGTATCGAGTGGGGGATCGATCGAGAGCGATGCGTTGACGCCACTGGGCGAGTACGCGAACAGCGTGGTGGCGCGCGAGCGGATGTTCGAGTACTTCAGCGGGGAACACGGGACGCCCGCGGCCATTCTGCGCCTGAATTATGCGTGCGAATTGCGCTATGGCGTCCTGGTGGATCTCGCGGTGAAGGTGTGGGAGGAACAGCCCGTTGATTTGACCATGGGTTATTTCAATATCCTCTGGCAGGGCGACGCGAACGCGATGGGCCTGTGGGCACTAGCGCAGACGGCAAGCCCGCCGAGCGTGTGGAACATGACGGGGCCGGAGATACTGAGCGTGCGCGCAGTGGCCGAGGAGTTTGGCCGGATGTTCGAGAAGCAGCCGCGACTTGCCGGGGAAGAGGCGAGCGATGCGCTGCTGAATGATGCAGGGCGGCTGCTTGATGCCTATGGCCCACCGCGGGTAAGGGCGGAGACGCTGATAAGGTGGATTGCGGCGTGGATTCAGCAGGATGGCGCGCGGCTGAACAAGCCGACGCAGTTTACCGTGCGCGATGGGTTGTATTGAGGGGCGAGGGCAAGCCAGACTTATTGGACGTGGCCAAAACTCAGGCGCCAAGCAAGAAGAAGACGGTGGAAGCAAAGACTGATTTTAGAATTCCGCTGCAGCGAGGGCTCGTGATTCCGGCGCATCCTCTGGCGCTGACGGGGCAGCGCACGCTGGATGAACGCCGGCAGCGTGCGCTCAGCCGCTATTACCTGGCGGCGGGGGCTGGCGGGCTGGCGGTGGGGGTGCACACGACGCAGTTTGCGATCCGCGAGCCGCGTGTGGGGCTTTTTGAGCCGGTGTTGGCCCTGGCCGCGGAAGAAATGGGCCGGGCGGACGTGGGACGGGAGGAGCCCGTCGTGCGGATTGGGGGCATCTGCGGGGCGACCATGCAGGCGGTCCGGGAAGCGGAGTTGCTGCGGCAGTATGGCTACCATGCCGGCCTGCTCAGCCTCGCCGCTTTGAAGGAAGCGGATGACGACGCGCTCATCGCGCATTGCCGGGCCGTGGCGGCCGTCGTGCCGCTGGTGGGCTTTTACTTGCAGCCAGCCGTGGGCGGCCGGGTGCTGCCTTATGCGTTCTGGCGGCGCTTCGCGGAGATAGAACAGGTTGTGGCGATCAAGATCGCGCCGTTTAACCGCTATCAAACCCTGGATGTGGTGCGGGCGGTGGTGGACGCGGGCCGCGAGGACATTGCGCTTTATACCGGAAACGACGACAACATACTGCTAGATTTGCTGACGCCGTTTGCCTTAGTGGGGGACGGCAGGGACAACAGGGACAGAACGCAGGGTGGCGCCCTCAAGCAATCGATATCGAGTGTGGGAAGCAAGACTGAACGCCGTATCGTGGGGGGACTGCTCGGACATTGGGCGGTGTGGACGCGCCAGGCGGTGACCTTGTTGAAGTTATGTCACGAGGTGCATCAACTCGGGGCCGCGCAGGCGGGCCTGGCGACGTTGGATCCGCAGAGCTTTCACGCCAATCTGGCACCCTATCTGGGCCTGCTGCGCCAGGGCATCTTGCCGCTGGCGGCGCAGGTGACCGACAGCAACGCCGCGTTTTTCGACGCCGCGCACGGATTCAGGGGTTGCATCGCCGGCCTCCACGAAGTGCTGCGCAGGCAGGGCTTGCTCGAAGGCCTCTGGTGCCTTGACCCACACGAGGACTTGAGCCCGGGGCAGGCCGAAGAAATCGACCGGGTGTATGCCGCCTATCCCCATTTGAACGACGATGACTTTGTGGCGGAACACCGCGACGAGTGGCTGCGGTAACCGTTTGGGAGTGCGGAGTGCACAACTGGCTTCTTCCTCAAGACTCCAGACTTTCCCCAACTCGCAACTCGTCATTCGCCCTGGTAGTAGACCCAGCGCCTGGAAGAGATGAGCACCGCGATGGTGGAGACGAGAATGACAACGAACATCATCCAGGCCATGGAGGAAGCGTAGCCCATGCGGAGGTAGTAGAAGGATTCACGGTAGAGATAGAGCGCGTAGAACATGAGGCTATCGGCGGGGGTGCCGCGGCCGTGGGTCATGACGTAGGCCTGAGTAAAGAACTGGAACGATGCGATCAGCCCCATCACGCGGGTGAAGAGGATGGTTGGGGTGACCATGGGGAGGGTGACGTGCCAGAACTTGCGCCAGGGGCCGGCGCCATCGAGTTCGGCCACCTCGTAGAGGGTGTCGGGCACGTCCGCGAGACCAGCGAGGAAAATGACAATGGCGCCGCCGATGCCCCAGAGACTCATGAGAATGAGCGACGGCTTGGACCATGCCGGATCGGCGACCCAGCCGGGGCCATCGAACCCGAGGAATTCGCGCAGGGCACTATTGAGCAGGCCGTGATCTGGATTGAGCACCCATAGCCACAAGACGGAGGAGGCGACGATGGGCACGATGCTGGGCAAGAAGAAGATGGTGCGGAACACGGCGATGCCGCGTATCTTTATGTTGAGCAGGACGGCGATGCCGAGACTGGCGGCGAGGCTGAGAGGAACGGCGAAGAGCGTGAAGTAGCATGTGTTGTAGAGGGACTTCCAGAAGAGCGGGTCCTCGAAGAACAGCTCACGGTAGTTGTCCAGGCCCACCCACGCGGGCGGCTGAATGACGTTGTATTCGGTGAAGCTGTAGTAGATGCTCATGACGAGCGGATACACGGAAAATGCGGCAAAGCCCAAGAGCCAGGGCGAAATGAAGAGCAGGCCATTCCGCAGATCGCGCCATTCGCGCCCGGTCATTGTTTACCCCTCCGCACCTGCTCGCGCACGCGGCGGAGTTCCTTGTTGATCATCGATTCCATTTCTTGTACCGCTTGTTCCGGGGAGACTTCGTGCAAGATGACGCGCTCCATCTGGCGCAGGTGCTGGTCCAGCAGGTACTGCGCCACGGGCATGACAGGGTAGGTGATGATGCGGGGACGATCCAACTGCTCGACAAATACTCTGAATTTGGGATTGCCGCTGAAACGTGGCTCCGCGGCTTCCTCGCGCCGCGGGGGAATGTTGTGGATGACGAAGTTATAGTCACTGGCGGGGGAAGTAAGCCCCGGGCCGCGCTTGGTGTAGAACCAACGGAGGAACGTCTTCGCCGCGTCGGCGTGGCGCGCCGTGGCGGGGATGACATCGAGAATGCCGGTGGGGCCGTAGGCGGAGGGGGGGATGTTTTCCGGTTGGGGCACGGGGGCCACGCCCCACTCGAAGCCTGGCGCATAGCGCGAGATGAACGTCACCTGCCACTCGCCTTCGACGATCATGGCCACTTGGCCGCTGTAGAACGGGTTGTTCGTGCTGAAATAGTCGCGGGCGCCTTCGCTGAACCCGTCAACTTCCGCCACGGGCAGGGCATAGGCGGCGTGCGGCTCGGCTGCGGAGAGGTAGGTGAACGACTGTTGCCAAGCGAGTGAGGCGGCGATGGCGGGCTGGTTGCTCAGGTCAACAGCGTCGCGGACAGGGTCATACCATTCGCCGCCGAAGATGCCACCCCACAGGTAGGTGTGGTCCCACGGCAGCCACGGCACGAAGCCCATCCGCTCGACGCGTCCTACCGGCGTGCGCACCTGCAACCTGGCGGCGAACTCTTCCAACTCCCGGAGGGTGCGCGGGGGCTGTTCGGGATCCAGACCCGCCTCGCGAAAGGCCTTCTTGTTCCACAGGAGACAGTAGGCGTCTGTCGTGCTGGGGATGCCCCAGACGTGCCCGTCCAACCACGCCATGTCCCAACAGTGCGGAAAATACTGGTCTTCATGAAGGGACGGCTCCGATGCGACAAAATCGTCCAGGGGCAGGAACACGCCCTGCGGCGCCAATTGCGCGACAAAGCCCGAGTCCAGCGAGGCCAGGTCCGGCGGCGCGCCGCCCGCTGTCGAGGTGAGGACTTTTTCCATCGTCGCGGCGTAACCGATGGCAATAGAGCGGACGTACACCTCGTGCTGCGCGCGGTTGAACTCCTCGATGAACTTGAGCCGTTCCGCATGCTCGTGACCGGAATGCCGGTCCCAATGCGTGATCATGACGCGGCCTTCGGCCAGCGCGGCGGCTTCGGCGTCTGTTTCCGCCTCGCGCGGCCAGAGCAGCGTCAGCAGGGCCGCCGCCGCGAGCAGCGACAGTGCCCACAGCAGATAGGTCTTGAATTCGTTCACACCCCCTCCGCGGGAAACGTCAAGTCAACATCCAAGAATTATATCAGCCACAGGTGGGCCCGCATCTCAGCATGTTTTAATGAGGAATGCTGGAGAATTCGCCAAGGATACCCCCGAGACCGGGGAAAGACCAAACGTTCGGGCGTACGTTTGTTTGAGCCTAGAAGAAGCATTTGAATCGCAGATTACGCAGATAATCGCAGATGTGCATGGACTTTCTTGTCCGGTAGGGTGAAACCATCTCGGTGGAGCAATGGATTGGATTCCGATCTACAAATAATCGCATCAATTCATGCGTTTTCAAGATAATACTGCCATTTGCATCTGCGCACATCGGCGTCATCTGCGAGCCATTCAGCGTGTGTTTTCGTCAGTCCATCCAGGGGGACCCGGATTCACGCAACGGAAGCGCTCGATGCCTTGCGGCGGGAGGCGTGGAGGCGACGGATTTCCTTAAAGGCTTCGGAGGCGCAGCGGGGGCAGTAGCCATGGCTGACTTTTTCGCGCGGTTCGGCAGCACGGGGGGTGGGGACCCAGCGGTCTTCCTGGCGCACGCGACGGCAGACACAACACTGAACCATCATAGTTAAACCTCGTTGGCCCCGAAACTGTTGGCAGCGTAGGAGAGCATGGCGCGTGCCAGAAATGGAGAGATCCCCAGTTGAAACGATGCAAGCCCGTGTTATTCTGGTACTTAGCGTGAAGTTGCGCACCTCTTTTGAATCCACGAGGGTGTAATGATGACATTACTTTCTGGAGTTTTGCGCGGAAAATTCTGCCGGGAAGCACAGGTGGGAAGACGTAATCCGGGATTTCGCACTTGAAAAGTGGGGCCGTGGTGGTATAGGTATTGTTTTCCGAGATCTGGGCCGCCGGAAAACCGGCACTTCGTCAAGAATTTTCCTCTGATGAGTGAAGTCTGACAGGCAGAGACGACACGGACGCACAGGAGAGTAGGGACAGCCGATGATTGAGGTTCGGCAGTTAAGCAAGTATTTTGGGGATCTGGCCGCGATTGAGGATGTGACGTTCAGCGTGCCAGCGGGGCAGATCGTGGGATTCCTGGGGCCGAACGGCGCGGGGAAGAGCACGACAATGCGGATTCTAACGGGGTTCTCGACAGCGACGCGGGGCACGGCGACGGTGGCGGGGCACGAGGTACATACGGAACCGCTCGAGGTGAAGCGGCGGGTGGGCTATCTGCCGGAGCGGGTGCCGCTCTATGAGGAGATGGTGGTGTCGGGCTTTCTGCGGTACGTGGCGGAGGTGAAGGGGGTGGCGCGCGCGGAGCGGCGGGGCGAGGTGGAGCGCGTGGTGGAGCGCTGCGGGTTACAGGAGATGCACCACCGGCTGATCGGGCATTTGTCCAAGGGCTACCGCCAGCGCGTGGGTCTGGCACAGGCGCTGGTGGGTTCGCCGCCAGTGTTGATCCTGGACGAGCCAACGGTGGGGCTCGACCCGCGACAGATCGTCGAGATTCGGCAGTTGATCAAGGGGCTGGGCGGCGAGCACACGGTGTTGCTAAGCACGCATATCTTGCCGGAGGTGGCGATGGTGTGCGGGCGCGTGGTGATCATCGACCGCGGGCACATCGTGGCCGAAGACAGCCTGGCGAACCTGGCGGGACGGACGCTCGAAGAGGTGTTCATGGCGGCGCTGACGCGCGAGCGGGCGGCGGCGTCATGAGAAACACGTGGGCGATCTGCAAACGGGAATTCAAGGCCTTCTTCCTCACACCGATTGGCTACGTGGTCACGGGACTGGTCGCGGTGATCAGCGGTCTGGCGTTTTCGCTCCAATTCTTGGAATACGTGCGGATCTCGCAGGACCCGACGGCGAACGCGTTCTCGTCCGTGCCGGATTTTGAAGAGTGGCTGCTGAGCCCGTTCCTGTTGTTCTGCGGGACGCTGATCATGTTTCTCTCGCCGTTGATCACGATGCGCTTGTTCGCGGAGGAGCGCCACCGCGGCACGATCGAACTGCTGCTGACGCATCCGCTGCGAGACCGCGAAATCATTTTTGGCAAGTATGCAGCGGCATTGGGGATGGTGCTGGTGCTGCTCTTGATTGTGCTCGTGGACCTGGGGATCGTGTTCTACTTTGCCGAGGTGGAAGTGGCGGTGTTGGTGTTCGGGCTGTGTACCGTTTTCCTCATGGGCGCAGCGTTCATCAGCATGGGCCTCTTCATTTCCGCGCTCACGCGCAATCAGATCACGTCGGGTTCACTGACGTTCGGGGCGAGCCTGCTGCTGTTCATTGTGGGCACGCTGGGCGAGGACCTGCCGGAGACGAACCCCGCGCCGGGCGACTGGCCGCAGATGTTGCGGACGGCGGCGGGCTTCCTGCACGGAGTGCTGCGGCGCCTGCTGCTCGAGGTGCGGCTGGACGCGCACGCGCGCGACATGGCGCAGGGCATTCTTCAGCCGCAGGACGTGGCCTATTACTTATTGTTCTGTGCGTTTTTTCTGTTCCTGACTTTTCGCGCGCTGGAAAGCCGCCATTGGAGGAGTTAGACAGTGCGGCTCCAGAGATTCCTTGCCGCGGTGGCGGCGCTTGGACTGCTCACGGCACTGAACCTGCTCGTGTGGCGGCAGGACTTTTTCTCCTTACCCGTGCTCGTGGCGGTGGCGGCGGCCGTGGTGGCGTCGGGCGGCTGGGCCGTGGCGGCGCTGGTGGACCTCGCCAGCCGGCAGGCGGCGGGGCCGCGCGCGGCGGGTGCGTTGAGCGCGGTCCTCTCGTCGGCGATCTTTCTCTGCATTTGCCTGGTTGTTTACGCGCTCATCGAGTCTTGGGGCTACAGCGCCGACCTGACGGAGGAGGGGCGCAGGACGCTGGCGCCGCAGACGGTCCAGGTGCTGCAGGCGCTGACGGAGGAGGTGCAGGTGAAATGCATTTTCCTGCAGATTGACGACGAATTGATCCGCATTGCGATCCGCAGGTGGACCGGCCGCAATTGGAGGCGATGAACATCAGCCACGTGGCGGAGCAGGGCACGATCGTGGTGGCGGCGGGCACACGGCAGAAAGTGATCACGCTGAGCGGCGGCAGTCCGCGTCTGGAGGAGCGCGATTTCACAAACGTGCTGATCAACGTGCTGCGCGGGGCGCAGCCGAAGGCATATTTCCTGCACGGCCACAGCGAGCGCGAGGTGGGGGACAAGGAAGGAGAGGACGGCGCGGCGGCATTTGTGGACTTGCTGCAGAAGGAGGCGTACAAGGTGGAGGTATTGGACATTGACCCCAATCGGCCGGAGGTCCCGGAAGATTGTTCGATTCTCATTATCAACGGGCCGAAAAGCGATCTCCTGCCGCAGGAGATCGCGGCGTTGGAAGCGTACGCGGGACGGGGCGGGCGGCTGCTGGTGCTGCTGAATCCGCTGTCGCAAAGACAGGGCGGTCTCGCGCCGACGCCGAACCTGGTGAGCTGGCTGCAGGGCGCGCTGGGTGTGGATGTGGGTGTTGACCTGATCCTCACGGACGTGGGCGCGCCCCAGAAGGTGTCGCAGATCCAACTGACGCCGGATCGGACGCCGTTTGCGGCCCTCGAGGAAGACCCGGCGGCTTGGCAGGGTTCTTATCGGGCGCAGCATCCGGTCACCCGGGCGTTTCCGTTTAAGATGGTGTTGACCGCGGTGCGTACCGTGAGCGCGGCCGCCAAGGCGCCGCAGCAGACGATCGTGACGGAACTGGTGCGCACGCCGCCGGATTATTGGGCGGAGACGGACGCGGCGCGCTGGATTGAGACGAAAGGGAGCGCGGAACAGAACGAGGGGGAGAAGGCCGGCCCGATTCCGATTGCGGTGGCGGCCGTCAAGCGGCTGGAGGACACGCCAGAAGAAGGGCGGCCCGGCGACGTGCGGGCGGTGGTGGTGGGGGACGCGGACCTGATGACCAACGCGCAGATCCAGTCGCCGGGCAATTTCAATCTGATCTTCAATGTGATGGCGTGGCTTAGCGAGTCGGAAGACTTAATCGCGATACGCGCGTCGGGCAAAGAGGATCCGCCCATTGTGCTTACGCCCCTCCAGCAGCGCGCCGTGGTATGGACGTCGACACTGGCCACGCTGCAGGCGGTGATAGGGGTGGGGTTGGTGGTGTATGTAGTGCGGAGAAAGCACAGATAAGCGATGAAGGATAAAGGATGAGTCTTAAGGGCACGTTTATATTGCTTGCGGTGTTGATGTTGCTGTGCGGAGTGTATTGGGGATTGCAGCGGCGCTCGGCATCGCGGATCCAGGAAAAGGAGGAAGCGAAGGCGCTGTTTGCTTTTCCACCGGCGGCGGTGCAGCGGTTGTCGATTGAGCGCGTGGGGGAAAAGGCGTCGGTGGCGGTGCGCACGGCCGAGGGTTGGGATCTGGTCGAGCCGGTGGACAGCATCCGGGCGCTGAATCTAATGTGGGACCGTGTCGCGGAAATGCTGGCCGCGTTGAAGAACGAGCGGACGCTCGGGGACGCCGCGTTGGATCCGGCGCAGTATGGTCTGGCGGAGCCGGCCCTGGTGGTGCGGGCCGAAGTGGAGGATGCGGCGCCGCTCGCGTTGCGCTTCGGTGTGCTGGACCCGACGCAACGCTATCGCTACGCCCAGCAGGACAGCGGCCCGATCTTTCTCGCGGACAAGAACGCCTTCTTCGAATTAAACCGCAGTCTGGACGAACTTCGGCACCGGTTTCTCGTGAATGACCGGGAATCGCCGTTGAAGTATATCGAGTTTGTGCGCATCTGGACGGGGCGAGAAAAGACGGACCTCGAAACGCCGCCGGCCATCGGAGAGGAATCGACGCGCGTCGTCTTGCACCGGGACGATCCCGCAGGGTCGTGGCGGATGGTCGAGCCGGTGGAGGCGCCAGCGAACCAGGAAACGGTCGAGAAGCTGGCGGCGGAAATCCAGTTCGCAATGGGGCGGAATTTTGTGGACACGCCGGAGAGCCTCTATGACTACGGCCTGGAACCGCCGCGCGCGCGGCTGACGGTGGAGGATTTTAAGGGGACCGGCACCCAGACGTTTGAACTGGGCGACACGGCGCCGTCCGGCCCGAAGGACGGTTTGTTTGTGCGGCGCCTCGGTGAAGAAGCGGTGTTCCTGGTCGACGGGCAGTTGCTGCTCGATCTGCCACGCACTCCGGATGCGTTGCGCGAACAGCGGTTGTTCACGCGCCAGGCGAAAGACCTCACGCGGATTGAGTACGCGGGGGGCGAAACGCGCTTCACGCTCGAGCGCGGTCCGGACGAGGCGTGGAAACTGGTTGCGCCGGAGCCCGCCGAAACGGACCAACTGGTGGTGTCCAATTTCATCGGCTCGTTGAAGCTCTTGAAGGCGGCGGCTTTCCTGGAGGGCGGCCCGGCGGCGTTTGGACTGGAGATGCCGGAATTCACCATCACCCTCTTCCTCGAAGGCGAGAGTGCGCCGTTCGAGATCAGGGCCAAAGCCGATCCGGAACATCGGGGCGCGTATCTGGCCACGCAGGACACGGGCGCGGTGGTGCGGATTCCCGAGGCGGCGGCGAAGCAGTTGATGATTGGGCCGGGGATGTTGCGCTCGCGGCAATTGCTGCGCTTCACCAAGGCCGAGGCGCAAGGCATTGAACTCCTGCTCGATGCACGGAACTATCACTTTGAAAAAGTACATGGCACGTGGCTGGTGCGCGAACCGGCCAACGCCGCGCTGAGCAACCAAAGCGACGTCGAAGGCATGCTGGACGCGCTGACGCCGTTGATGTCCGCGGGATCGGTTTCGGCGTCGGGCAGCGACCTGGCCGCCTATGGCTTGACGGACCCCGTGGCGCGCGTGACCGTGACGGTGCAGCCGCCGGAAGGGGAAGGGGCGGCCAAAGCACTCGAAACCTTGACAATTGGAAAGCCGAGAGACGATGATGCACAGCAACGTTACGCGGCTTTGTCCGGGCGCACTGGGGTTTTCTACATCAAGCAGGATGTGGTTGAAGCGTTGCGGCGCGGAGTGACGGGAATGAGTTCTGACTTGGATGCCGTTCCTTAGGGATAATGTTGGGAGGGCGAGCGTACCCGCGAGCCGGTGCTGAGGCGGTGGATGCTCGATTTCTCAGGGTTTAGCACTGGCTCGCGGGTACGCTCGCCCTCCCGAAGTTGGCTTTACCGCAACAGAAGAGTGAGCGGATGAAACGGGGGGCGCGGAAGGAGGTAGAGTAATCGACGGTGCAAGGGCCACCCTGCTGAGTGTTGCGCATGCTTTCGGCACTTGGGGCAGGCGCGCGGTGATGGGGTCATGGCGGGCGAATAAACTATTGACAAATACGATGAAATCTGGCTCGTTTTTCCACAGCGTAGATGCACGTAACCTCAAGAGGCAAGAGGGATTGCAGCCGCCCTATTTTCTTGACAGTCCGGCAGGGCTGTGGTATAAGGAAGCCCACAACAGAGCAGGGTACTCTATGGGTTTCGCATCGTCTGGCAAGATGGATCAGGCGGCGTCGCGGTGTCTCTTGGCACGCGCGCGTGCTTGTACTCGCAGGGAGGGCCGTGCGGGGGGCAAGCCGCACCGCGACAAGGAAGCGCAAAGGGTGTGCGGCACGCGGCTTTCGGGAGGAGGAGATTGCTTCGTCGCTCGGGGACCCGCTCCGCGCAATGACGTAGATCGCCGGGGACTCGCTCCTCGCATTGATATAGACACCCGGGGAGCTGCTCCCCGCATGGATAGTTGCACTGCCTCTTCTTGGGCTGTTACCGGTCAGCGGGGCAGCCTTTTTCTTTGCTTTAGGAGAGAATCGACGTGAAGACGAAGCACGGCGCGGTAGTTGGGCTGGTCTTGGGGGCACTGGTGCTCGCGGGGCTGTTGGGTTTGACGCAGACGCGGCCCGATCGCGGGTTGGCGGCAGCGACGAAAGACCCGGCGGCACGGACCGCTACCGCGCCAGCGCTGCGGACGGCGCCCGCGCAAGACGGCGCCCTGGAGAGGGCCCACGCGGCGCTCGACCGCGAACTGGAGGTGACGCAGGGATTGGATGAAGCCCCGGTGCAGGTGGCTTCCGCGGCATCGCCGGCGACGCTGTCCAACATCCTGATTAACAATACGGTGAAGGGGCAGACGGATTGCGCGGGGATTTACCTGGACTTCACGGGGGAACCGACGATCGGCACCGCGCCACTCGAAGTTTTCTTCCGCCTTAACTGCGTGCTGCTCGATGGTACCGGCCAGCCGACGACAGAAGAGCCGCGCATTATTTCGGTCGAGTGGTACCTGCTCGAGGTGGGCGAACCGGCTGACCTAATCCAATTAATTGACCCCAACACACCGCTGAACGCCCAGCCGCTAGTATTCACCTATCCGGACCCTGGCATCTACGACGTGGGCATCCGGATCCAACTGGAAGATGGCACCTTCTGTCCCGGCCCGGCGCCGACGCCCCCCTTTGCCAAGGCGCGTTATATCACCGTGGCGGATGAACCCACCGGCGGCGGCGAACAGCCCGACCCGGCCTCGTTTACGATTGAGGATTTCGTGCAGGACGGCGTCGGTATCGTGCCCATGAACGACTGGGTGCCGCTGGCCTGGTTCTCCATGACGTTCGGGGAAGACTCGTTTGCGCCGCGGACGCTGACACATTTGCGCTTCCAATTGACCGCCGACGCCGGCCCGCAGAAGGCTTACAAAAGAATTGGCGGACCTCAGGAGCACAATTTCCTCGAATTTGCGATCTGGCGCGATTTTGGCCCGGAGGGTCCGGATCAAGTCTTTGATGTCAATGCCGGTGGAGGTCATGATCCCGCATTGCCGCTGGTGACGTTTGACGGGCACGGTTTCCCGTTCGAGATGCAAGACCTGGCCGGCAATTTCGAGACCGCGGACGGCAAGATCTACAACATCAACGACCTGGACTATAACCTGAACTTTACCTTCGATCCGACGGATGAGGGGTTCCAGCCTGGCCCGCCTTTCAGTTCCGTGAACAGTCCCCCATTCATCGACTACCCCGAGTCCGAGGGTAGGAACCTGAAGTTCCCGTTCAGCCAGTGGATCACTTCCTCCATAGACCCCAGCAACGCTTATTGGCTCCTGGCGCGGTTCTCGCCGACGTGGGAGGCGGGGCAGACCCTGAGCATCCACGTGTCCAAGGCCCAGATGCAGCCCTACACCGGCAATGGCGAGTACGATGAGGGCATCCAGGTACTGCCCTTCCCCTTCAGCGGCGACGGGCCGCTTGACAGCTACTCTCCGAATTTCTACGAAGGAGAGCAATTGGGCGAAGAAAAAGGCTATGGCAGCGACTTCTATGTGTTTGACGTGACCGGCGATGATAAGCCCTTTGCAACGCAGAACGACTGGAACGAAAACCGCTGGAACCACCAGGAATTCTTCTATACGCCTATTGCGGAACACACCCGCCCCCGCTGGGACATCAGCGATACGTTCCTGTCGCAAGTTTCGGGCGAAATCATGGAAATTCGCCAGATTCTGCCCATTGAAGCCTGGAGCGCAGTGCTGGGCATTAGTCTTCATGGCGACGACTTTGGCGGCGGAACTTCCGCGGCGCAGCCGGTCGAAGTGAACCTGATTGTGACCGATGAAGGGGGTGACCCCTTTGGCGTCCCCGGAAATGGCGGGTTTGACCCCACGGAAGGGTTGGATACCTTCACCTACGAGGGTGTCACGGGTCCCTCTACACTGTTCGACGAGGACTACGCTTTCAATGGGGCGTGGATCTGGCATGACACGAACAACGATGGCGTATTCGACCCGCCCACGCAGGAAGGCACCACTTCGGCCACCGCCAATGACCTGCCGATGGAACCGGGTTTCTTCAACCCCGACAATTTTGTGGACCAGGGACTAAGTGAATGGGAGTATATTCCATTCCCGCCCGGAGGTGGCGCGCCGTGGTGGAAAATGCGGATGAACCTGTTTTTCGGCAGCCGGCCTGTCCCTGAAGACCCCGGTCTGATGGAGCCGGCTATCGACTTCTATTCGACGGCTCTGTCCACGCCCAAGCCGGATTATTTTGTTGTGCTGCGCCCGGATAGTGGCTTTACAGATATTTCCACCAAGCCGGGCGACGGCACAGGCATGGATCTTGGCGCCGATACGCGTGTCTTCATAGAGCCGCGGCGCTGGAATACCGGATTGCCCCAGGACAACCCCGGATCGGGGAATTCCCCCAACTCGGGGTACTGGGACGGCGGAATCCTCTTGAACAACCAAGTCATGGGGATCTTCGACTTCTACGACATCTTCACCGGCAAGGAATCGTTCCAAGGTTGGCAGGATGATTTCCGTTTGGACTATCGTTGTCCCGACGATAACTATCCTTGCTTTGACACGTGCCCTGATCCTGATGACCAATTCTTCTGTCCTGGCGTGGACGACCAGGCCCGGCGCTTCCCCTGGTGGACCGAACGCACGCACAACCAGGACGTCCAGAAGTTGGTTCGCTTCGGGCTTGAAGTGCACGACTGGGTCACCACGTACAGCACCAACAACGTCTATGCGAAAGAAACGTTCATCGACGAGGGCCAATTTAGCTTCCTGGCCGGCGTGGCTGGCTTCGGCGTCATCAACACGCCGACGCTTTTTGGTGTGGGTGCAACCGTGTTCAGTTTGTGGCTAGATCCGCCGTTGGTCCCGATCGACGAGCCCGACAACCTCGAAGTTTCGCGCAACGTGAGTTTCGACCCCTTTGACGCAAACGATACCTTTGGTATCAAGGCGATCAGTTTCTTCGAATACAACGAGCCGGGTGTATTCCCGGACTTGTCGGAGAATTTCATCAATCGCGAAGATGACTTGACCGCGATCCAATACTCGTTTGAGACCGTGCCCTTCAAGCTGAATGGGGACGTGATCGACGGGCAACTGAACAACCCGCGCTCGCAATATTTCCCGAACCCGCAAGAACAGCCGACGCTGCCGCGCTACAACACGTGGTCCGGCTATGACGACCAATTCACGCCGAATGACACGTCGTTGATCAATGCGGGCGATGAGAGCTACTGCTTCCTGGCCGATGAGGGCGAGACGAACGAGGATTACCACCAGCCGCCGTCGCCGCGGAGCGAGGCGACCTATGAAGACGACGTGTACGTGTACGTGGTGGAAGATCCGGCGGGCGGCACGCTGGGCGACGTGTCGAACAAGTGGCTCGTGGACGACTTGGGGAACCGCTATCGCATCCTGAGCAATGCGGGCAACCGGTTGACGCTGGACCACGGGCATGGGGCGTATCTGGATGAATTCTACGAGGACCCGACCCTGGGCCGCTTGTTCCTGCCGCGGCACCCGTTTGGGGTGCGGGTGGGCGAAGAGTTTGCGATCCAGCGCGGGCGGTGGATGATCGTGGAAGACACGTTGCGCCGGGGCAACTATCCGCGTATCGAGGACTGGAAAGCGGGCCTGCTCGCGACCCCGCCGGCGCCGGAGTTGATGGGCGCGCGCGCGGCGCGTCTGCTCAAACAGTACGTGGAAGTGTCGTCACAGCCGGTGGCGATGCTGGGCGTCAACCTGGTGGGCACGGACGATGCCGCCGTGAATGCGTTCCCGGGCATCAGCCTCAACAGTATCACCGTGGCCTTCTGGGGGCCGGAGTTCACCATTACCGACCTGGCCAAGCTCGATGAGGACGGCGGTTTGTACTCGTCCGGCGTGCTGCTCTATGAAGACACCAACGCGAACGGCGTTTTTGACGCGCCGTTCCTGTTCGATTTCAGCACGACGCCCATCTTTACCGACCGGATTGTGCCGGTGGAAGAGGGGACACTCGAGTGGCCCACGGAACCGGAACCGATCAACCTGTATGGGGACGTGGACGACGCGGGCAACTTTGTGGCGGACGACATCAGCGGCGACCAGATTGTGTGGACGGGCGGCGAGACCGTGCGCGTGCTGGGCCGCCACCCGGACGAGGACGCGACCGTGGCGATTACCGATTTGACGCCCGCGCAGGCGGCGCAGTTTGACGGCCTGCCCGACCTGGCGTGGGTATTGCGCCTGCAGCCGGCGGCGCTGTGGTCGGTGCCGCAAAGCGATGGGCGCAATGGCGAGCCGGTGGATACGGGAGGCGGTGGTGGTGGTGGAGACACAGGCGGCGGGGGTGGTGACGGCGGCGGCGACGATGAAGAAGAAGAAAAGGTGGCGCAAAGCGCGCTGGAGTGGCCGAGCTTCTGGACCAAGACGCCGACGTTGATCGACCTGATGGCGAATGCCAGGCAGGAGAAGGCGATCCCGATCGGCGGCAACCGGGGCGACGATCTGTTTATCGTAACGCGCACGAGCGAGTCCATCAGCGCGTTCGAGGAATTCCGCGCGGTCATCCCGGCGCGCCTGCCGTCGCGCACACCGGCCTCGGAGCGGATTGCGGGCGTCGAGATGACGCCGCGCTCGTTCCCGATCGTCCAGTCGTTCGATAAACAGAACCCGGATGAAGGTGTCGGCGATTATTATGGGCACGACATGCTGCCGATGGGCGTCCCGACGCGTATTGTCGATCTGACCGAGACTTTCTCGGCCAATGCCTTGGGCGGCCGCTCCATCGAGCCGGGCGGCGTCCCGGTCGCGGTGCTGGGCATTGATTCGTCCGCCAACCGTCCCGCGGATCTGATTGCCGAAGGCACGACCGGCGTCCGCGAGGGTGAGGACCGCTTTACGACCTCGGGCAGCACTTGGGACGCGGAGGTCGTGGGGTACTACGTGATCGGTGTCGCCGAGCCTGTGGACGCGGCAAAGCGCGTCGAGGCGTATGAGATTACGGCGTTTACGGACCAGACGCTCACCCTGCGGGCAGGCGCGCCGGCCGATGGCAGCCCCTGGCGGGTGGTGCGTAATCCCAACTTCCTGGAACAGGTCATCGTCGAGTTCTACGATGAGGGATCGGTGGACACCACGACGGGCCGGAAAGTGCCCGATGGCGCGTTCGACCTGCAGAAGGACCTGCTGCCGCTCAATTTTGAAGATCCGGCCAACCCGGCGCGCGACGGGGATGGCAACGTCACCAACAACAAGCTGAGCGGCGTGTCAATCTATCGCGACAACGATTTTGATCCGCGCAACCGGAATGGCGTCTTCGATCCGCCCGTCACCAATACGGCGGGCGTGCTCGAGTACATCGACATTCCGGTCACGCTGGACGATCCGCCGGTACTGATCGGCGTCCCGAACGAGCCGGAGTACCAGGTGAAGTTTGTCTTTTCGTCTCCTGGGGTGGACGATTGGGCGGATGGGCGCCAGGCCATGGCCTATGAAGTCCAACCGCGCTTGCGCCAGTGGATCCCGCAGTGGTTTGGGCGCGCCCGGAGCGACGAGGAGTTCGGTCCGGACTTCTTCGTAGTGCTGCGGACCTCGCGGAAGATGAGCCTGAACGACGACTTCACGGCCGCGATTGTGTCCTGGGGCCCGACCACGCCGACGGAACCCGATCCGGACAATTTCTTCCCGGACATTCACCGTCCCGGCGGCCAGCCCGTGGACGCCTTCGACGTGTTCAGCGAGTATCCCTGGGGTGAGCGCGGCATCGGGTACATCAGCTTCTTCAAGGACCGGCCCAAAGTCCGGTACTGGGGCTTTGACAAAGATCGCGAGCGCGTAATTCCGGTGACGGAAGAAGATCACAGCCAGGACGACAAGGGAGTGCGGCAGTGGATTCGCACCAACCCCGCATTGTCCGCGCGGACGGACATTCTGCGCGCGACCGCGCCGCCGCGGGTGGATTTCACCGCGGACCGGCACCGGGTGGCGGTGGGCCAGGAGGTTAACTTCACCTTGTTGGCGACAGGCAGTGTCGCGGGCGTGTTATGGCGCTTTGGCGATGGTCTGACCTCGACGGAGACGAACCCGGCGCACGCCTATGCCGCCGAGGGCGTGTACACCGTCAGCGTGACGGTCACGGACGCGAGCGGCATCCAGGACACGGTGACGAAGCAGGATTTCATCGAAGTCCTTGCACCGCCCTTCGCGGACTTTGTCGGTGTGCCCACGGACGGGGTGATTACGCCCGATCCGGAAGGGGTGTTGCCTCCAGGGCTCGATGTGCAGTTTACGGACCTCTCCGTCGGTACGGATGAATTTGTGGCCACGGCCTGGTTCTGGAGTTTCGGTGACGGCCAGACTTCAACGGAACAGAACCCGCTGCATCGCTACCTGATTGAAGGTTTCTTCGATGTTACGCTGGAGACGACTTTCCGGGATTCGACGACGGGCGAGACCGTAACGAACAGCCTGACCCTGCTCGACTACATCACGGTCCGTCCACCCGAGGGCGGCGCGGAAGGCGAGGGCGAAGGAGAAGGCGAGGGTGAGGGAGAAGGTGAAGGCGAGGGCGAAGAGAACCCGACGGCGGACTTCAATGCCTCGGAATCCGTCAAGGACAAGGAGTCGCTGGTACCCTTGAATGACTGGGTGCCGCTGTTCCGCTTCACGATGGGCTTTGCCGAGGACTCGAACGCGCCGCGCGTCCTCGAGTCGCTGGTGTTCTCGTTGCATCCAGACGAGCGCGAACCGGATGCCCTCAACTACTTGAATGAAGGCGGGCCGGCGCAGACGGACATTCTCGAATTTGGGCTGTTCCAGGAGAACTTTTCCGACGACGAGGAGAATAATGCGGTATTGGACGAAGATTCTGACGACCTATTGTATCGTTTTGATGCGACGGGCGATCCGCTGGGCGAACTGACGATCAATATACCGCTCTTCAACTTGACCTATGAACTGGATTTCATCGGGGACGGCTCGCCGGATGATCCGCAGTTCCCGGTCGTGGCGGCGCCCGTGACGGACACGAGCATCGAGGGCAATTCGTACATCATGGCGGTGCGCACATCAGCCACGTGGCGCAGCGGTCAAACCATGAGTTCAGACGTGCTGTTTGCCCGGATGATCACGCCGACGGGCGACTTCCCCACGGACGATGAAGGGGCGCCGTCGGATACCTATTCGCCGAACTTCTTCGAGGGCGAGACACTCGAGGCCGCGGCGGGCTACTCTTCCAGCTTCGGCGCATGGGACATCACGGGCGGCCCATTGCCGGGAGAAGAGATCGTCTCGTACTTCAATACGTGGAACCACCCGATCTTCCTGTACACGCCACTGGCCGAACACACGCGGCCGCGCTGGAATAAGATCGATCAATTGCTTGACGCGGTGGCGGGCGAGACGCTGCAAATGCGCGAACTCGTGAGCACGGAATCGTATGTGCCCGTGATTGGGTTGAACGTGCACTCGACGCGCGCACTGCACTTCGACACTTTTGACCCGCTCAACGGTGTGCGCACAAGTGTGGACAAGCCCAACCCGCAACTGACAGAAGTGAACGTCGTCTTCACCGACGTGGGCGCGGATCTGAATGGCCCTCCGGGCAACGGCGGCTTTGACCCACGCACCGGTCTGGATGATGTGAATGAAGAGTGGGAGTATATCCCGTTCCCGCCGGATGGCGGCGATCCCTGGTGGCGGATCACCTTGCGTTCGTGGGACGGCATTCGTGACACGACGGACGACTCCGGCGATGCCGATGACATCACGGGCTTTGTCGAACTCACTCCCGACAATCTGTATGACCTGGCCGGCGGCAGCGACGCGAGCTTCGACTACTTTATCGTGGTGCGCACCGACAGCGGCTTCCAGGACGTGTCCTTGCAGCCGGGCGACGGCCAGGGCATCGTGCAGGGCGCGGACTTCCGCGTGGCCATCGAACCGCGGCGCTTCAACACGGGCACTGGCAACTTTGACGGCGGGATCTACGTCGACAGCATGATTCCGGCCCTCGGTTTTTTGGGCGAGCCGTGGCAGAACGACGTGCGCTGGGGCGTGGACGAACCGTGGTGGCCGGAGCGCACGCTGAATCTCGACGTGGCCAAGCCGCTACGCACGGGCCTCGAGGTACATGACCTGGCAATGACCTATGAGTCCGACTCGGTCTTTGGGGGGATCACCTTCCTGGCGTTTGGCTTCGGGCCGGCCTCGTCCACGCAGTGCCTGGCCTTCGCGGATGGCTTTGACCAGACCGATTTCGATGCGTGGGTCGACCCGTTCCAGTTGCGCCAGAAGCGCTTCCTGAACGGGCATGGATTGGGCGTGTTCCGCTTCAGCTTCCGCTTCACGCGCACGACGCCGTTGCTGGCCGGCAGCGAAGAGAGCGACGTGGGGCGCTCGATGATTGTCATTTACGACGACGGAACGGCCCAGTTCTCGTACGAGACCGTGCCGTTCTTCAATAACACGCTGAATTATGGCGACGCGCCGCCAGTCGGCCCGCGTTCCGCGGCGCTGCCGGTGCCGCCGACGCAACCGGCCGTGGCGGATTTCTCGACGTGGCCGAAGGAACGCCAGCCGGGCGATTTTCAGCGGGCGAGCGATTGGCGGGCGGAAGACAACCAAGCGCGCCTGCTGACGCAGAAGATCGACATTGACAGCCCGCACACGCCACTGCTGGGCTTCAATCTGGCGGGGGCCGATGACCCGGTGGTGAACAGCCGGAACAGCACGTCGCTGGCGAAAATCACGGTGGCGTTCTGGGGCGATGATTTCACCCCGGCCGACCTGGAGGCGCTTGATCGCGAGGGTGAAGACGACGATTCTGGCGTGCTGCTGTGGGAAGACAGCGACCAGACCGGCACGTTCATGACGACCGACTTGTTGCAGACCTATGCGACCAGTTCGAACATCTACGGTTCGACCTTCGCTGCGTTCGATACCATCCTGCCGCTGAAGAACCTCGCCTGGCCGACGGCGCCCGAGTACATCGACCTGAACGGTGACGGCGTGGCGGACGACATGGACGGGACGGGCACGGTCGACGAGAGCGACAAGGCCTGGGTGCTGGATTTGGTGCCGCAGTCCTTGTGGCAAGTGCCGAATGCGGACACGCCGCCGGAAGACTTGGCGCGCGGGTTCCAACTGCTGTTCTGCGCTTCGTTTGCCTTCGGCAAGAATTGGCAAGAGCCTGTGGACATTGACTTTGTCCACAAGGACGCGCTGAAAGAACTCGATCCCCTGGTGGGCCAGCCGGGCGATGACCTGTTCCTGACGGTCAAGACCTCGGACAAGTTGACGCGGTTTGAAGAATTCCGCGCGGTGGTCCCCGCCACGTTGCCGTCGCGGCCGGAAGGCCAGCGCCAGGCGGGCATCCAGTTCTTCCCACAAGTGAGCACCAGCCCGTCCGCCTTTACGAAGACGAGTCCGGACGAAGATTCCGTTCAGGACTTCTATGGTCATGACGTGTTGGAGGCGAACATCCCGGTGCGGATCGTGGATGTGGCGAACCAGAGTTCAACCATCACGATTGGCGGCGGCGGCGTGGCGGCGATGGGGCTCGACATCTCGACCAACCGCTCCGAGGGCACCGTGACTTCCGGCGCGGCCGGCGTGGGCGCGGACGGCCTGTTCACCGTCAGCGGGGCCGGTTGGACAGCCGGTGCGTTCACGGGTGACTGGCTGCTGGACGCGAACTACGAGACCTTCGCCATTACGGGCAACAGCGCGCAGCAGCTCCAGTTGCTAAGCGGCCAACCGGTGAGCGGGCGCTGGCGCATCGTGACCGATCCGACGTTCTTCGAGCAGCTCATAGTCGAGTTCTACAACGAAGGTAACGATACTGAATTCAACCCGCTGACGGATCTGCTGCCGTTGAATCTGGACCAGGAAGTCAGTGGCGTTGCCCTGTATCGCGACAACGACAGCCACCCCCTGAATACCAACGGCACCTATGATCCGGGCATCGACCTGCCGGTGCGGGTGGATGCGCGGCCCGAGTT
>JACPGD010000298.1 GCA_016182645.1 Candidatus Hydrogenedentota bacterium
ATAGGTGTAAGACGTGGTCTTCGGGCCGCCCGAAGTGGTCTCGACCACCTGGGTGCGGTTGCCGATGGCGTTCAGCGTGTAATCGTAGCGGGCAATAAGCGCGCCGCCCGCCGCGCGGTGGTCGACGCTGGTGAGGCGGCCATCGGTATCATACCCGTAGTCCGTGTAGGCGCCGTTGGGCAGCGTCCGTCGCGTGACATTGCCGGCCAGGCCGTATTGGTAGAAAGTCACGTCGCCCGTGAAGATATTCGTGACGGACGTGATGCGGTGATCCTCGTCGTAAGCATATTGGACGTACGTGTAATAGCCGTAAAACAACAGGATGATCCAGTTGCCGTACTGAAGGTCCGTGATATTGCCCGCGTCGTCATAGCCGTAACGAATGAAGTTGTCGCCCGGATAGTCGATGCCCGTCAGCCGGTCGTAGAGGTCGTAGGTATACTGCGTTGTGCCTGTCGCATCGGTCATGGACGTGCGGTTGCCGTTCACGTCGTACGTGAAAGTAACATCGGGCGAGGCGCCGCCGGGGTAATTGATGCTGGTGAGCCGGTTCAGCGCGTCGTAGGCAAACGTGGTCGTGGCGCCGTTGCCATCGATGCGCGAGATCATGTTCCCGTTGCCGTCGTAGGCAAAAGCGGTGGTGACGGCGGACAGGGGCAGGGCCGGGTACGCCGCCGCCGGGGGAATACTATTGAGCAGCAGCAGGGCGCACAACAGGACCGATACGGCCCGTCCGGCAAGTGAATGTGATAGCGTCCTCACTTTGGCGCCCCCACTGTCCTGGGGCTCCCGGCACTAGCGGCCGGGGCCGCGGCGCCGCCACCGAGGATGCCAAGATTGCGTTGCGCGGTTTCTCGAATGTCTTTGCGTTGGGCGCCCTGGAGAAGTTCCTGGTAAATCTGACGCGCGGCGACCCAGTCGCCCGCGCCGACCTGCGCGGCCGCCAGGGACAGCTTCAACTCGTCGATCTCCTCGGGGCTGTCCGCCTTGGCGATGGCCTCGCTCAGGCGGGCGATGTCCTGCTCAAGTTTGAGGTTGACCGGCGCACCTTCCGGCACGGCCGGCAACGGCAGGAGCGGCGTCTTTTGGGCCAAACCTGGTGCATCCGGTTCCACCCGATGTGATGTCTTGGAGGCTGGAGTTATAGTTCTGTGTTGGAACGAAGCCCGGTCCGCCTGGAGGCGGGCCTCACCGGTAGTTCTGGCTTCTTTGCGCAGAGCAACACCCGCTGGTCCAGCGGCCTTCAGCCCTTCCTGAAGCTTCTGCAGTCCAGGGTGCTCCGCGTCCGGCCGGCCACTACGCGGTGTGGACTTGGCGTTGTTTCCGGGCAGCGAAGCGGGAAGTTCTGACTCCCCATCCGTGGCGCGGGACGGCAGAGTGGCTTTGAGCGGCGAGGCGCCCGGAATGCTGAGCGTAAAGGGCTCAATTTCGGTGGCGGACTGACTGGAGTCCGTGGAGGGCGTCAACTCGGACGGCGTGGCGGTGGCCGCCTTGTCCAGAGTCGTATGTTCTGGGGGTTTCTGGGTTTCCAGATTGAGTACGCCGTTCTGACGCGTGCCGGGCGGCGCAGGGAGTTGCGCGCTGGAAGTCTCGGGAGCGCCGCCTGCGCCCTGGGCATTCGGATCCTTCATGGTTTGGGCCGCAAGGATTGATGTGCCAGGTGTGGCCAAGAGGGTAGCCAGTACCGCCATCACGAGTAATAAGCTCGTGCTTTCCCAAGCTCTTTTGTTTCCTAGCGATCTTCCGCCCATTTCCTCTCACCCCGGCGTTCGATACCCCACTTCAGGCCATTCCAGAGACGCTCGGTTTGTCACAGCAAAAACCAGAAGCATGCCAGTAATGGCCTGGATTCGCCGATTGCACAATGAACACCCCCTTTTTCCCCAATAACTGCCTTCCGGCATTGATTCCCCAAGAAACTTGCCCTCAGAAGCCTCCTGATTATAAAACTTGGAAGTTCTACTGTCAATATATAATTCTGTAACTATACAGAAGCGAACTGTAAAACCCGTTTGACAGTGGCCTTCATGATGGGAACCGCTTTCTCACGTCAGGGACGACGATGGTTCTAAGCACTTTAGTGCCAAGCGATTAGGCGGAATTCTGTGCTCTTAAGCAGCATTCATTTGCATTTGCAGATGCTGAAAAGGTATGCTTTTACGGGTTTATCGCACCCGCTCCACACGGCCGCACCAACAGGGAGCTTTGCCCCAGTGGCAGCTCGGCATGCTGGCGGAAGTCCCTCATCACCGATTGGCGCCCGTGCTCCAATTCATTGATGCAGCAGACTTGAGCGTGACCACAAGCCTGCATGCTCGTGGATGGCAGCGGACACGGTGACGGATCGCCCACTTCTATTCTGTGCATTGGCGGAAAAGTGTCCTCCGGGGCGGGCGCCGAAACGTTTCACTACCGGGCCGGCGTCGTGGCGTGGCGCTCCGTGAGGCGGTGCGGCCACTGCCGGTGGTCCTGGCAGAATGGATCCCAGACGAAGGAAACATCATGGCCACTCTGATTATCGATAGACATGAACTGAAACTCCCCGATCACTCCCCCATTCTGGACACCTGCGCGGAGCTGGGCGTGCCGTTTGGGTGCCAGTCCGGGCATTGCGCGACCTGCGTTATCGTCGTGGAAGAGGGTTTGCAGAATCTCGCGAACCCCAACGAGGTGGAAGAGGACATGCGCCTGCGCGATAATGAACGGCTCGCCTGCCAGGCGTGGATTAAGAGCGGGACCGTGAAGGCGACGTGGTAGGGTACCGGCTGTGTCGTCGCGCGCCCGCCGGGCGCGCGACTGACCCCGCGCGCGCGCACGGACAGTCGCCAATAGGTACCAAATTCAGTGCGCAGGGCCAGTGGCGCGCTCGGCGAGCGCGCCACTACCAGATAAAGTGGCCGCGCGACGCCCGCTCAGGGTTTCTTCTGCTTGAAGAGCCACTTGATCGCGTCTTCGCTGGCATAGGCCTGGTCCCAGGCGTTGTGGCCCGTCTTGGCGAACTCCTTGTATTTTACCTTGCCGCCCGCCTCCTTGACCAGCTTGACCATCTGCTGCGAGCGGGCTGGAGGCACGACCTCGTCATCGGCGCCGTGGAAGGCATAGATGGGGACCTGCGCAAGCTGCTTGACGCGGTCTTGAAAACTCCCGAAGTTGCGCTTGATTGGACTTTCGGAGAGCGTCAGCATGTCCAGGAGGTTGCCGCCGCCGCAAATGGGCATGAGCGCGGCAAAAGTGTCCGCCTTCTGCGCGCCCCAGACCCAAGTGGCGTAGCCGCCCATCGACAGCCCAGTCAGGTAAATTCGCTGGGGATCAATGTTGTAGTCGGCTTGGGTCTGCGCCATCGCGCGCTCGACCTCCTCGAGCGCCGCGTCCCAGATCTCGTCCTTGGGGCACTGGGGCATGAGCACCAAGGCGGGGAACCGCTCGGGATGGCGCCGGATGGCGCTGCCGATACCCACTTCCGACTGAATCAGGCCGTCATCGCCGCGTTCGCCAGCCCCATGCAGGAAGACCATCAGGGGCCAGGGCTTGTCCGCGGTGTATTCGAAGGGGACATAGAGCACGTAGCGCCGCGCACCGCCTGCCGTGGGGAGGACTTTATTGAGAAATCCGGTCGGGGTAGAAGCGGGCGCCGCTTGGCCCTCGGTCTCGGCCGCCCATGGGCTGGATGCTCCGGCACAGAGGCCCAGCATCACTCCAATCACGCAGGGAACTCTCCCGAACATCATTTAACCTCCTCCCGTCATGAATAGCTTGCCCGCCAAGGGCCCATTCCAGCATCAAGATAGGCGATGGGCCCGGCTGGAGGCAAGCTGAATTCAGGCGAAGAAATCCGTAAATTCTGACTACTTGCACATTCTTATTCGATCTGTTACCGTATCGCTCAGTGGTAAACCGGGCAAAAGTAGGGACCGATTAAGCGTTTTGTTGCAATTTCGCTGTTCACAGGATGCTGGCGTGCCCCTTCATCGCGCAGGAGCCGAGATCTCGCGTCATGGATGACTTCAGCCTTGCGGGCCGCAAAGTGCTGGTCGTGGACGACCTCGAACAGAATGTGGAGGTCTTGCGCCGCTTTCTGGAACCTATGGGCTTCGAGGTGCATTCGGCCAGTCATGGCGAGGAAGCGATTGAGGTGGTCAACGCTTCGCCGCCGGACGTCCTCCTGCTGGATTTGGTGATGCCTGGCATGGATGGCTTTGAGGTCTGCCGGCGCTTGAAGCGCTCGGAACAGACCCGCCACATCCCCGTCATCATTATCACCGGTGTTTCGGATAAGCAGGCCAACGTGGACGCGGTTGATGCCGGCGCGGACGATTTCCTGACCAAGCCGTTCGACAAAGTGTTGCTTGAGGCGCGCATTCGGAGTTCCATCCGCGCGAAACTGTTGCAGGACCGGGTGCTGGCCTACCAGCAAGAGCTGGAAATGCGCGTGGCGGAACGCACGAAGCAATTGGAATTGTCCCAGCACATCACCGTCTTCAGTTTGGCCAAGCTGTCGGAATCGCGGGACGTGGAGACGGGCGACCATCTCGAACGCATCCGCTCTTACGCGCGCGAACTGGCCGATGAACTCGCCCTCTGGCCAAAATACCACGGTGTGATCCGGAACGAGTTTGTGGAAGAACTGTACCATTCGAGCCCGCTGCACGATATCGGCAAGGTGGGCATTCCGGACCGCATCCTGCTGAAGCCGGGGAAACTGACCACCGAAGAATTCGAGATCATGAAGACGCATACGCTGATCGGCGGCGATACGCTCCGCGCGGCGGACATGGAGGCGGGGCGGGATTCGTTTCTCGCGATGGGCCGTGACATCGCCTACTACCACCACGAAAAATACGACGGCAGCGGCTATCCCTATGGCATGGGGGGCGGGGACATCCCGCTGCCGGCGCGGATTGTCGCACTTGCCGACGTTTATGACGCCTTGTCCTCGAAGCGGCCTTACAAGGAACCGTTTGACCACGAGACTTCGCGCAAAATCCTCCTCGAAGGCCGCGGAAAGCATTTTGATCCCGACGTGGTCGACGCCTTTCTGAAGCGCGAGGAAAGGTTCTTGTACATCCGCCAGCATTTCCAGGGCACAGGGCGCCTCGCGCCGATTCAGCGTCTGGTGGAAGCCATCGAGGAGAAGGACCAGCAGATTCAGGAGCGCGAAGCGGCCCAGGCTCAAAGGTGACCGTAGACCCGGGCCGTCGCGGCCAGACACTGGAGGGCCGCGCCGAGCGTGGTGTTGGGGATGTGGGCGCGTTCCCGATCCAGGAGTTCCGTGACCGCGGGCAGCGGCGCCGTGGCCGCTTCTTCTGCTTCCCGCACCGGCCCCCAGACGCGCCGTTGTTCTGGAAACGCCGCTTCAATCCACGCGAAGAGCAACGGATCGACGTTCCAAGGGGCGGTGCCATGCAGGACCTGGAACCGCAATTGCGTTTCCAGCTCGCGTTGGCGTTGCGTCCACGTTTCAGGCGCTGTCTTACTTTGCGACTGAAGCAAGCGGTGCGCGGATTCGAGACCCATCCAGGCAGCAAGACGATGCTCCTGCGTCACCGCATCGCGGAGCAATTCCATATCGAAGGCCGGCAATAGATCCCCGGTGCCGCCATGTATCCACG
This sequence comes from Candidatus Hydrogenedentota bacterium, assembly GCA_016182645.1. Taxonomy (GTDB): domain Bacteria; phylum Hydrogenedentota; class Hydrogenedentia; order Hydrogenedentales; family JACPGD01; genus JACPGD01. The sequence continues at coordinate 5,610 of JACPGD010000298.1, forward strand.
ACGCCAGCACATCCCCCGCCTGCATGGCGGGGCCTTCGATCTGGTTGAAGAATTGCTGCCGCGCGGGTGGTTCGAGAAACTGGCTGTGCCGCTGCAGGGCCGCCAGCGTCCAGGCGGTGGCTTGCACGTCCACCAGGGTACCAGGCAAGGCGGGTTGGCCGCTGGCGAGCAGCGCCGCCGGGACGGCGCCGCGCGGCAAATGGGACCAGGCGGTCTTCGCGGCTTCCAGGAGGAATTTCACGCTGGCGCCCGCTGCATCGGAACGCCCCGCCCAATCGTAGGCCAGGGTGGCCCAAGCCGCGGTACGCGGGACCACCCAGGTATTTGGCGGCGCCGCAAAGGGACGCTCGACAATCGCCCCAGTATCCGCGGAGGTTGCCGCGGCCAGGCACAGCAGCGCTTCGCTCCACTCGTGCTCCGGTGTTCCGGCAGGCGCGGGCGACGCCGCGAGCCCACCGCGCCGGTAGGTTTCAGTTTCCGTAATCAGCGAACGGAATCCCCGAACTTCCCCGTAATTCAGCGCAACCTTCGCGGCCTGGAGGTCTGACCCAAATCCTGAAAACACGGTGGCCTCGAACGACCCCTCGTGCTCGACACCGGCCACGCGGAAAGCGCTGTCCACGCGCCCCACCGCCGCGGCGATGGCGCTGGGGGATGACATCTGGAACAATGCATTCTGTTCGCTGTCTTCAAAGCCGCAAAAGGCCCCGCGTCGCGCGCTGGTGGTGGACGCGATCCAGACGCCCTCGCCTAGCCGCATCCAATCCTTCTCGCTCGAAGCCGTGTGGATCAGGTCCTCGGCGCGCTCCCAATCACCGCGGCCGGGCGCCTTGGGCCGGAATTGAACGAGGCGGCCATTAATCCCGACGAACGCGGCATAATCGTTGAGGCCAGTCAGCGTTTCTTCCGCCAGCGGGATTTCGGGAAGCAGGCGCGTACAAGGGGAGAAGTTCTGGTACCAGACAAGGACTGGCGGGGCCGGCGCCCCGGTGATCCGCACATGTGATACGAGAAGGTCCACCTGAGGATGGGCAAACGTCGTGATCTCACACGATAGCTGCCCGAATGTGCCCCGGGTCTGCACCACACCGTTGCGTTGCGCGGTTTCCCAGGTTTGCCCGCGGCTGCTGCCGCTGAGCCAGCGAATTTTCGCGGGTGCGCCCGCGGAGGCTTCGAGAACACCCCAGCCGGCCGCGCCGGGAAGTTCGACGGGTTCGATCTGGCTCGCGGGTACATTCGCCCTCCCGAGTTGGTTGGGGTGGCCCGGGGAGGGCCAGCGGCAGGCCACTAAACCACCCTGGGCATCGAATTGCAGCGTGAGGCGGCCGTTGCCACTGAAGAAGACTGGCGGCGCGCTGTCTGGATCTTGTGCCTCGGTGGGCACTGCGAAGGCGAGCGCAAACGAAAACAGGATGGTGAGCGCGTGTTTCCCGGGGGAACACGGACGGACACGGACAAACACGGACGGACACGGACAGCGGATTGACGCCCAGGATTTGTGTCCGTGTGTGTCTGTGTTGGTCCGTGTCTTCATTCCCGGGTGTCCTCGCTGTTTCCCGCGAAACGCGGCGAGGACGCCGCGTCTACTGAAGCCAGAGAACCCTCGATGATCACGGATTCGGGTTGCGCGGCCGCGGTGATACGAAGAGTGCCCCAGTCCGCGAGGCTGTCGAGCAGGGGCAGGATGTCCGCATCGAGGTCGCGCGGGTTGCGGCGTGGCAGGAGTTCAAGTTCCGCGGCTTTGCGCAAGAGTTCCCCGGCAGCCG
>JACPGD010000288.1 GCA_016182645.1 Candidatus Hydrogenedentota bacterium
GATTGGCGCTTATTTTGCAGTGCGCCTGGCCATCAAGATGATTCTGTTTCGCCTCTTCATGCTGCCGTTCAAAATGAAAGGGCGGGCACTGGAAGGGGCGATGGCCGTGATTCATGGCGTCACGCCGGGAGAAGCGCCCGCGAAGACGGCTGGTCAGGACGAAGAAGAGCCGAAACATGGACCGTTGCGCTATGTCTGGGTTGATGTAACCATCACGCCTCTCCCCCGCTCCAACGGTTTCACCCATTGGGAACCAGGCGAGCTGGCGCTGGCGCCCGCTGCCCGCAAGATCAAGAGTCTCGACGACCACGACCACTGCTTCCATGTGAGCCAGGTGCGCGTCTTCGACGAAGGCAAGGAAGTGGCGGACGAGGGCTACAAGTACAGCGGACCCCAGCGGCTGAAACTGCTGGTGGGTCTGCCGGAAACGCAGTCTGAGTTCCAGTTCGTTTACTACATGGAGGCCTTTGGCAAGCTGTGGGTCGAGCGCACCTGAATCCGCGGGTGCGTGGTAAGAGCATCGGACGGATCGGTCGGATCGGACTGTTCGGACGATTATAAATCACGCGCGCGGGCCGGAGCACCGAAAGTGCTACAGGGGGACATACTCCGCGCCCAGGTCCTGCTGGATTTTCGCGCCGACGAGCAGCGCGTCTTTCGAGAGGCTCAGCGGCACGTTGGTGACGAAGGAAAGCAGCGCCAGCGCCGCTTCGAGGGGCTTGTTTTCCACTTTGAAGGCCACCAGCTCTTTTCCTGCTTCGGCGTCATCCCGCACGAGAACCGGCAGCCCCGTCTGCTGTTGGAGTTGCCGCAACACATCGGTCGCGCGCGCTTTTTCGGCGCTCACGGAAACCGGCTTTTCCATTGCGGCGAGCAAGAGGTCGTTTGGCGTTTCTAGCTTGGCTAGCCGCGGGCTGAACGTCCGCACGCGCTGACGGCTTCCAATCAAGATGCCTTCCGGGCGAAGATCGTAGGTCAAATCCAAGGGGAACAGCAGCGCATGGAGAGCATCGCGCAATTTCATGTCGCGAAGAAGAATATAGGGCACGACAAGTTCAGGCACAGCACCAGTTGTTGTCGAGTCCTTGGGGACCAACGGCGAAACTCGTACAGCACCAATGCCTTCCGGTATTCCTGGAAATGCACCCGGCTGCCCAAAGGCCTGCCCAACCCCGGGAGCCTCGATCCATGTTCCGTCGGGTAACTGAACCTTAGTGACTACTCCAGCAGCAGGAACGCCCGGGGGTAAGTTGGGCTCTCGTTCTAGCGCTGGGGCGACAACGGAATGATCCAACACCAGGCTTGCCTTCCAAACATCGCCCATGAAGGACAGAACCATGCTCAGATGTGCGTCCTGGAGACGATGGGATTGAAGTTTCGGCTTGGCTGGTTGGGAAAGCAGTTCTTCCAAGTCATATTCTTTCAGTCGCTCCCGCGGCACGCTTTCACCCGTGGCCTTAAGACGCGCTTCGGTCGTAATGAGGATGAAACCCGGCTCCAGGACATTGACCAATCCTAAGGGCTCGCAGACATTGTCCAGAGCTTGTTGGAGTGTCAGGTCGTTCGCCTGGAATTCAGGAACCATTCCATCGGTCACATAGGCCGGTGTAGGCGGCACTGTGGAGCCGTCGAGATACGCCGGAACCTTGAAACTCCCCTGGAAGAATCCGAGTACCTCGGCCAGGGAAATGTCCTCAAAGTTGGCCATGATAGGCGCATCCAAAATATCTTCCGCAAGATAGACAGGCGGTTGCGTGGTCTGTTCCACGAATTGCGCAAGGGTGATCGGCGTTGGCGCATCAGGCTGAGAACTAACAGGTTCCTGCGCGGGCTTCGCTGCTTCGGTGGCGGCGGCCTCTCCAGTCTCCACAGCGGTTCCCCAGGGTACTGAAGAAGGTTTCTCGGGGCCGGGTTGCGGTCGGAGTTGTGGGTTGGTTCGTGCAGGCGTTGGGTCAGCCTCGGAAGGCGTACGCGAGAAGAACAAGAGGATTCCCGCTCCCAGTACTGCCGCGACCAGAACCGACACGGCTTTGAAGGTAAGCGTTCCCACGCCGGCGGAGGTGGAAATCACGGCTGATGCGCCGGAGATCGGGACAACGTTCGCGACGAGGACAAGCGCCATGATGGAAGCGACCTGTCGCTCTGGTAGCGGCTGACCTGCGGGTGTGCCCTGCAGTTCCTTGAGGAGCGAAGCACCGAGTTCGGCACGGGCGCGTTCGAGACGCTTCTTGACGGCGTCGCGGCTGATGTTGAGGAGGGAAGCGATGTCGCGGGTGGAGCGGCCGGCGAAGTAGTGCAGGAGCAAGATTTCGCGGTGGCTGTCGTCCAGTTGCAGCAAGTGATGCCGGAGGAGTTCGAGTTGTTCTTCTTTTTCCAGGGCCGCCCGCGGCGATTCCATGACCACTGGCGCGGCCGTGGCGGATTCCCGCTCCCGCTGGCGCCAGTGGGCGTGCGCCTGGTTGCGGGTAATCGTAAGCAGCCAGTGCCGGAAGCGTTTCGGCTCGCGGAGTTGGCCGAGCTCCTCGAATGCTTTCAAGAACGCATCCTGGGCGATGTCTTCGGCGTCGGTGGGGTTGCGAGTGTAGGCGCAGGCGACCGCCTGGACGTCCTTCAGGTAGCGCCGGACCAGAAACTCGAAACGTTCGCGCTGGCCGCGCAGTACCGCTTGGACGGCATCGGCATCCGAGTTGAAGAAAGTAATCATGGCCGGTCTCCCGTTGGCTTCTACATTATAGGAGTCACGAGACGGCCAGCGGTGACATTTTGGGGAGAGAGACCCCGCGCGGCTATGAACGCGAAGCTTTTTTCAGACGTGTGGTGTCGGGAATACCAAGAAGGAGATTTTCAACAGAAATATCTTCGTCAATTTCTTCCCAGTGCAGTCCGACCCCACCCCCGCTGATGATGAAGTTCTGCCGCTGTTCGGAGGTAGCGTTGAGCAGGCGGGGGAAGTAATCCAGCGGAACGGACAGGCTGCGGCCATCCAGGAGATCAACCCACAGATTGAACTCGTCAAAGTGAACGTGGTTGGCAAGGGGTTTAAATGCCGCTAATTCCATTCCCGAATTCCCGTAGGGTAAATGCTCCCAGCCCGGTAGCGTCCGGTCTCTGTGCCGGACGCAATGCTGGAACACACGCCCGAACTTTCGCCAACCGAAAATCTTTCCCGGTCTTCCGGTCTTTGCTGCGTACTCGCGTCCGGCACGGAGGCCGGACGCTACGGGCTAGCGAAAGTCTGCACCGGCGTGACAAGAGATTCTTCGCTGCGCTCAGAATGACCGTGAGTTGTCGGCTTGAGCGCAAGTTTCTAATTGCAAGAGAAGAAATGTATCGCTGCACCCACGATTCAAGCTCGCAAGAATGGCGGCATGCTGGCTATGATAACGCAGCCAACTCTGGAGAACCAGAACGATGCCATTGACGGAAGACCTGCACGCGCTGATTCAACATACGCCCTTCGTGGACACGCATGAGCACCTGCTGGAGGAGTCGGCGCGGATCGCGCTGCTGGAGCGCGACAGCGCGCCTGCCTATGGATCCCCGGGCGCGTTTCCGGCGTGGCCCGCGCCGGATTTTGGCTGGCTGTTCAGCCAGTATGCAGCCACGGACCTGCTGATCGCGGGGATGCCGCGGGCGGACTTACTCAAGGTGCATGGGTGGGAGTTGTCGCCAAAGGAAAAGTATCGTCTGCTGGCGCCGTGGTATGCGCGTGCGCGGCACACGGGGGTGATGCAGGCGGCACAAACCTCCCTCCAACTGCTCTTCGGGGCCGAGGACTTGCGCGAGGACAACGCCGAGCGGATTGCGGACCAGTTTCGCACGCGCATTCACCCGGGCTACTACCGCGTGCTGCTCAACGACATCGCCAACCTCGAATACACCCAAGTGAATTGTCTCCACTCTCCCGTCTTCCGGGAAACGGAGCAACCGGAACTGCTGGCGCAAGACATCAGTTTCGTGAAGTTGGCGACGGAGTTGGACGTGCCCGCGGTGTCCAAATTAGCCAATCGCGATGTCGGCAGCCTGAAAGACTGGCACGAGGTGATTGACTGGTGTTTCGCTGAGTTCGGGCCACGGGCCATCGCGGTAAAGAATCAGAGCGCCTATGTGCGCGCGCTGGACTATGCGCGGGTGACGGCGGAAGAGGCCGCGCCACTCTTCGCGCGGTATCTCCGCAAGCCCGAGGTCCTCTCCCCCGCCGAGCACAAGGCCATCCAGGACCATTTATTTCACTACTGCATTGAAAAAGCGACTGAATACGGGCTGCCGGTGAAGCTGCACACCGGCTACTATGCGGATGAGAACAAGATGCCGCTGCACCGGTTGCGCCGGAACGCGGGCGATGTTGCGGAACTGTTGCTGGCGCATCCGAAGACGACGTTTGTGATTATGCACATTGACTGGCCTTACGATGCCGAGACGACGGCACTAGCGAAGCATTTCAACAATGCCTACGTTGATATGTGCTGGATCTGGGTTGTGAATCCGCTGGCGGGCGTGCGGTGGCTCAAGGAGTTCCTCGTCACGGCGCCGTCAAACAAGGTGCTGACGTTCGGCGGCGACTACCTGGCGGTCGAGAGCGTGCCGGGACATGCGGCCCTGGCCCGGAAGGGGATTGCGCAGGTTTTCGGCGAATTGCTGCGAGACGGATGGCTGCACGAGCATGAAGTGGAGTCCCTGGCCGCACGCATCATGCATGGGAACGCCCACGAGTTGTTCGACGAGAGGCGGGTGGCAAGAGGTTGAAGGGCCTATAGGTCATATAAGTCCTATAGGTCAAATAGGTTCCGTTCATATCCTCAAGGAGCACCATGGACGATTCGCTTCAAGTACGCGACTACCGGCATCTCTGGCATCCCTATACCGACCAGGCGGCATACGAACAAGCACCCTACGTGTGCATCGAGTGGGCGGAAGGCCCATTTCTCTACGACACGAGCGGCCGCGCCATCCTGGACGGTATTTCGTCGTGGTGGTGCGTGGCGCTGGGGCATGGTCATCCGCACGTAGTTGAGGCGATCCGCGAACAGGCGGGCTGCCTGCAGCAGAGCATTCTCGGGGGACTCAGCCACGTTCGGGCGGTCGAGTTGGCGGAGCGGCTCGCGGCGATTGCCCCCGGCGACCTGAATCGTTGTTATTTTGCGGCCGATGGCTCGAGCGTGGTGGAGGCGGCGCTGAAGATTGCGGTGCAGTATTGGCGCCTGCGCGGTCAGCCCCAGAAGGCCCGCTTCGTCAGTCTCGAAGGCGCCTACCATGGCGACACGCTAGGTGCGATGTGTGTTGGGCCGATCGCCTGGTTTCGAGAACCCTACGGCGCCTTGCTGCAACCCGCACTCCAGGCGCCGTCCCCTTCGTGTACGTGCTGCGATCCTGCCACTTGGAGCGACCTGCACTGCGCCAAGAAGGCCCTCGATGCCTTGGAGCGCCTCCTGACAGAGCATGC
>JACPGD010000289.1:0-446 GCA_016182645.1 Candidatus Hydrogenedentota bacterium
GCCCGGCCAGTTGATCTGCAAGGCTTCAGCGTTGTCGAGCAACACCTGTGTCAATCCGTCCAGATTGCCGTGAAGCCGAAACTGCATGTACGAACTCTCCTCCTGCGCGATCAGTTCGTCAAGATCCGGCTGGCCCGTCAGCAGGCGGTACTTCGCCGCAACGGGAGTCAGGCTATCCAGGTTCTTGGCGCACCAGGCGGCGCTACCGGGTGGTGGATCCGCCTTCGGATCGCGCAAGTACTCCACGCGCAATGCCGCCATCGCGAGCAGCGGCTGCAGATAGCGCGCTTCCCCCGTCTGGTAATGCGCCTGCAATAGCGCGTTCAACATCAGTCCCATCGCGCTCGGCCACACATAGAGCGGGTCGTTGTCGTGGTTCTCCGGGTCCCACCAGTGTTCGCCCAGGCCGCACACCTGCCCATCTGGCCAGTGAATGGCGCTGGGCA
>JACPGD010000289.1:452-6161 GCA_016182645.1 Candidatus Hydrogenedentota bacterium
CTGGGCACCACTCCCGCCGGTTTGCCGCGCTCCTCGCGCATCGCCGCGTCCGCCCAGGTGTCGAGCCACGATGTGAACAGCTTGCCCAGCTTCGCGTTGCCCGTCCGCTGCCACAACAGCAGCGCCGGCTGCATCGCGCGCGGGTGATAGACCGTGTCGCACGCTTTCCGCGGGTCTTCGTCCACTTTCGAGGCGCTGAAGTAGGTGCTCTTGAATTGCAGCAGCCCCTGCGCGTTGACCCCCGTCCAGTGCGTTTCCATCAGTTCCGCCAGCCGCAGTGCCCGGTCCCGCCACAGCGGCTCACGCGGCGCTAACTGCATCATCGGGCACAACGTGTCCGCCGAATCCTCCGCCGTGTGCTCTACATCGTAAACGTGGCTGGTGTATCCCTCGCTCATGTGCGGCTGCGCCCACAGCGCATTCGAGAACTTGGCCTGCGCCGCCGCGATCTTCTCGTCCTCGAACGCCACCAAGACGGGAATCCACCAGCGCCACATCTCGCAGTCGTCGCCCCACCCGCCGCCAAATTGCGCATCTGGTTGCATGCGGTGGTCGATCCACCACTCGACAATGTCCGCCAGGCGCTCGAACCCCCCCCGCTGCCAGACCGCCCATGCCGGCGCATTCTCCGGCGCCTCATATACCTCCTCCGGCGGCAGCGGCTCCCCAAGATACATCCGCACAATCTTGTTCTCGGGAAACGCCTCTTTCGCTTGCTCGAACAGTGGCCGCACCTTGTCCAGCCGCGCCCGCCGCAGTGCCGGGTCTTTCCAAAAGCCCCCATACTCGAGCGTGGCCCATGCGACGGCGCGACCGCGGTACAAATGTGTCAACGGGTACAGTGGAGACTCCTGCGCAATCCCCAGATCGTAATCGTCCTCTTTCCAGAACTCCCGGCCGTAGTATTCCAATCTGGGTTCATGCAGCCAACGCTCGACCTCGCCGATCAGCGGGTCCACGTCGTCAGCCAGCGGTTGGGAAAGGCCCGGCGCTGCGCGCAGTTGCTTGAGGAGTTCCAGCCGTTCCTGGTCGGTGGCGTTCCCCGCGCGATCCAACCATTCCTTGCCGCCGGGCACACCGCCAGACTCATCGCACGCCGCGCCCACGGGCAGGAGACAGAGCAGTAGCAGCGAAACAGCCTGGGCAAGCCGATGACGCCTACCGATCAAGGACCGCGCGAACTTTTTCGGCGAGGATCCGGGGCGAGAAAGGTTTCTCCAGGTAGAAGAGTTCATCGTCGGGGATCCCGTGTTGAAGCATGATGTTGTCGTGATACCCCGACATGAACAAGCATTTCAAGCCGGGGATGAACTCTTTTACATGCACGCTCAGTTGCTTCCCATCCATGTCCGGCATGACCACATCGGTGATGAGCAGTTGAATCTTCGTTCCATGTGCCCGGGCAAGCTCAATCGCGTCGCGCGGATGGCTTGCGGTCCAAACCGTGTACCCATGCGATTCGAGTATCCGGCGCGTCAGGTTCAACAACGCCATCTCATCTTCGACCACCAGCAGCGATTCGGTCCCACTTTTCACGCGGGACTGAGGCAAGGGCAGTTCAACCGCGCTAACGTCGTCATGACGGGGCAGATAGACCCGGAACGCCGTCCCTGTGCCCGGCTTGCTTTCAACGTCGATGAAACCGTTGTTCTGCTTGACGATGCCATAGACGGTCGCGAGCCCGAGACCAGTGCCCTTTCCCTGGGCCTTCGTCGTGAAAAAGGGTTCAAAGATGTGGAGCACAACGTCTTCAGCCATGCCCTCGCCGGTGTCGATCACGGAGAGCCGGACGAAGTGGCCGGGCTGGGCATCGGGACAGACCGCGGCCTGCTCGCCATCAAGATCGACATTGGCCAGTTCTATCGTGATGACGCCGACGCCGGGAATCGCATCGCGCGCATTCACCACCAGGTTGGTGAGCACCTGATCCACTTGGGAGGGGTCCATGCGGACAGACCAGAGGCGCGGCGCGGTTTTCACGACGAGTTCGAGATCTTCTCCGACCAATCGTCCCAGCATCTTCACCGACCCGGTGACCAATTCCGTCAGATTGATCACTCTTGGGCTAATCACTTGCTTGCGGGCAAAGGCCAGGAGTTGCCGGGTCAGGTCCGCGGAACGGGAAGCCGCCTTCTCGATTTCGCCCAAGCTATAGTACGCCGGACCGCCTTGCTCGACCTCGCCCTTGGCCAGTTCCGCGTAACCCAGAATGGCTGCCAACATATTGTTGAAATCATGCGCCACACCGCCCGCGAGCCGCCCCACTGACTCCATCTTTTGGGCCTGGAGCAGTTGCGCTTCGAGGGCCTTCCGGCCGGAGAGGTCTTCCTTCACAGCGACGAAGTGGGTTGCGCTCCCATGCGAATCCACGAGCGGCGAAATGGACGCCCACTCGACGAAATGTTCGCCGCTCTTCTTCTTGTTGATCAATTCTCCAAACCAAGTCTGGCCGGCGCTAATCGTTTGCCACAATTTGACGTATTCTTCCGGTGGGGTCTCGCCGGATTTCAAAATTCGTGGGTTCTGTCCAAGCACCTCATCCGCCTCATAGCCTGTGACTTCGACAAATCTGCGGTTCACATACTCGATGTTCCCCTGCGCATTGGTAATGATGATGGATGCCGGGCTCTGTTCCACAGCCAGCGAAAGCTTGCGCAGCGCCTCGTCCGCCCGCCTCCGCGCCAGCGTCTTTTCGAGTTCATTGGCCACAATCGTCAGATGCTTGACGTCATCGTCGCCATAGTCTGAAGATTTATTGCCGACGCCAATAATCATCACCACCTTCTGCCCGGCGATGAGCGGCACACTCAGGTGGCGCCGAACGTGCGGATGGCCCTCCGGGTAGCCATGCTTTTCCGGGCATCCCTGGTAGTCGTTGTGGATGACCGCTTGCCTTAGGCGCGCGCTGTCTGCCCAAATGCCGGCCTTTTCAAGTGGGTAATGCGTCTCATAGACAGCTTCACATTGTTCCTTCGCGGCACGGTTCCAGGCCGTCAATTGAATTGTGGACTCGTCTTCATTCACACGATGAAGATAGCCCACCTCGCTCTTGGTCAATTGGACCGCACTCTCCAGGGCAAAATCATAGAGTTCCTGGGCGCTCATGTCTGACAGGACCGCCAGGATATGCATGTGATCGTCGGGACTGCGGACGGGAGAAGTAGAAAGAGCAATCGTCGTGCGGTGGCCGTCCTTGCGCGTGATTTCCATTTCTTCGGCTTGCAGGTGGATCCCCCGCCGCAACGCGGCAATGCGTTTCGCCATCCGCTCTTGACTTTCCCGGTCGGGATACAACGTCTGCGCCCACCCCCCGCGATTGATCTCCTCCATCGAGTATCCCGTGATGTGCGTCATGTGATCATTCCAGACCGTAAACTCGAAGAAGGGGAAGTCTTCAATGGGGTGGCAGACGCTCACCCCCTGCCCCACGCTTTCGATGATCGCCGAGCGGAAGCGGCTTTCCCTCGCCAGTTCTTCCTGCGCCGCAACGCTCTCGGAGATATCACGAATCAGCAGGAGCCGCCGCCCGGCCTGCTGCGGGTTGGCCGGCAACAGGCCCGCGTTCACCTCGAACCAGCGCGCGGAAGGGCCATTTCCCGAGGAATTGTTTGCATGGACAATGATGCTCCCTTCCATGTGCTCCCGCACCTGGGCGCCGAACGGGGCCGCCGTGGCAATGGGTTTGCCCACGGCCTGCCGGGCACGTCCCACGTAGCCTTCGGCGGTGCGGTTCATATCGACAATGCGCCCCTCCTGATCCAGGATGATCAGACCCTCGGTCATGCATGCCAACACCGTATCGTAGGCCACTGGCGTGATCTGGAACAGGCGAAAGCGGATGATCCCCCACGCCATGATGCCGCTCGAGAGCCCGAAGAAGATGGGCGCCACATCGAAGCCTTCAAACGGGGCAACGCGCAGGAAGTAAAACAGGTTGCCCACCCAGGGGAGCAGGACGGCCGCAATCAGGGTGGCGGTCTGGCGTTTGTACACACCCGCCGAGCGAACCGCCGTGAGCAGCAGCACAGCCGTGCCGACGGCCAGAAGCACATAGGAATACAGAATCAAGGCCCAGGACGCGGGGCCATGCTCATAGTAGGCCAGCCCGGCCGGATTGTTTGGAAGCAAGTAGGCGGAGGGCCAAACCAATCCATGCCACTCGTTGGTGAAAACGAACAGCAGGACCACGGCGGGAAGCAGCCGGAGGAGCGCGATTCTGCGGGGGGAGAGCCAGCCATCGTGACCGCCATAGCTGATGCTAAAAAGCAACCACAACGGGGCCAAGCCGGCGCTGCCCACATACTGGAACTTCGACCAGAATATCTTTGCGGGCAGCCCCGCGCACAGCAGCTCGAAGGCAATCGTCAAAGAATAGAACGCCAGTGCGACCATGAGCAGGCCAAAGTACACGCTGCCCCGGGCGCTTCTGTGGCGCCAGGCATAAACGGCGATAGACGCTGCGATTAACGCACTCAAGCCCAGAACGGCGACACTCAGGACGAGTGGATGCATACCCCACCTTCGTATTGTCACCTCGCATTGCCAACGGGAACCAAGCCCCCATCCAGTTCGGTCCCTGCCTTAAGCGGTATTCTAGGGCTAGATTATACGCTGATTCAGCGAATTTTGCAAAGGATTTCTAGAAAGACGCAGTATTCAGAGATCGGGATCGTACCGCCCGCTGACGGATGCGCTATGCGGCAGGGTTGTCGCCTGGCGGTGCTCCCTCTGATCCCTTGCGCCGACGGCGTACCGCCTCGCGCAGGACGTACTCGATCTGCGCGTTCAAGCTGCGCAATTCGTCGGCCGCCCAACGGTTCAGTTCCTCCAACAACTCGGGCGGCAGACGCAGCGGAAATGACTTGCGTTCCGTCAAGGAAATCGTGCCTCAGCTATACAGCGTGCCCGTGTTCACCACCGGCCGCACCGCCTCGTGCGCGCACAGCACCACCATGAGGTTGCTTACCATCGCCGCCTTCCGCTCTTCGTCAAGCTGCACGGTTTGCTTCTCCTCCAGCTTGGAGAGCGCCATCTCCACCATCCCTACCGCGCCCTCCACAATTCGGCTGCGCGCCGCCACCACCGCGTCGGCCTGCTGCCGTTGCAGCATTGCCCCGGCGATCTCCGCGGCATACGCCAGATGGCTCAAACGCGCCTCTACGACGAGCACGCCTGCCCGCTTAACGCGCTCCTGGATCTCGCGCTGCAAGCCCTGGGATACCTCCTCCGTGCTGCCGCGCAGGGAGGTCGTATCTCCTTCAAAGACATCGTAGGGATGGGACATCGCCACGTGCCGCAAGGAAGATTCACTCTGCACCGTGACGTAATTCCGGTAGTCATCTACCTGAAACAGCGCCTGCGCCGTATCTTCCACCCGCCAGACCACGATGCAGGCAATCTCGATCGGATTGCCCCGGAGGTCGTTCACCTTGATGGTCTCGCTGGCAAAGTTGCGTGCCCGAACAGACACCTTGTGCTTGGCCAGAAACGGGTTCACCCACAGCAACCCCGTCTGGCGCACCGTGCCGCTGTAGCTTCCAAACAGCGTCAACACGGCGACTTCGTTGGGCTGGAGCATGAAAAAACCCGCCCACAAGAAGAAGTAGAAAATAACTCCCAATCCTGTGAGTATCCCCCATACAGGAGCGGCAAACAGTGCCACATTCAAGATGAAAGCCACCCATGCCCCCAAGGCGCCCGCCGCCACCA
>JACPGD010000290.1 GCA_016182645.1 Candidatus Hydrogenedentota bacterium
AGGTGGTTCCGCAGGAACGCCAGGATTTCCTGCCGCCCGTCGGGGGTCTCCATGTGGCCGACGTCGTAGCGGAGGAGCTTCCAGTTTTCTGCGGCGCCGAAATCTGTGTAGACCTTCGTCAATTCCGCGTCGATGATGTCCAGGCCGGCCACGGGCGTCAGATTGTCCTGGAGTCCCGCGAGGCCCAGGTGGGGGCGCGGGGCGATCAGGGCGTTGATGTCGGAAGTCGTGAAGTGCTTTAGCAGGCCGGGGACAAAATAATAGACGCCGTGGTGGCGGAGTCCTCCTTCCTGCACGAGCGTGTGGAATTCGCTCAGACAACAGATGTCCACCGTCACCTTGATCCGCTCGTCGAGCGCGGCGAGCCACCACGCCATCGTGCTTCCCATCGAAATGCCAAGAGTGGCCAGGTTCTTCGCGTCCACGTCATCGCGCGAGCTGAGATAGTCCACCGCGCGCAGGCTGTCGTAGACCATCATGCCCCAGAGCACGTGTCCCTGCCACAGCATGCCCTTGAACATGTCGGTTTCGGTCGTGTGGGAGCGTTCGCCGAAGACCCAATGGTCAATGCACAGCGAAACATAGCCCTGTTCGCTTAACACCTTGGCGTAGGGCGGGCTTTGCAGATAGCTCCGCCCCTCGATGAATTCCTTCTTACCGATGTCATACCCGCCCCCATGCGAGTGATTGAAGAGCACCGCCGGCGCGCGTCCTGTGAGGCCCTGAGGTTTTGCGAGGTAGGCGGGAACGGGTTCAATCCCGTTGAGCTCCAGCTCGAGCGTCTCCAGCACATAGCCATCGCGGATCTCCTCGTGCTTTTTCGTAGCGGAAATTGGGCGCTGACGATCCGGGAGCTCGCCGAGCAGTGCATAGAGTTCTTCGCGGCGTCCTGGTGCTTTTTCGTAGCGGAGATTGGGCGCTGACGATCCGGAAGGTCGCCGAGCAGCGCGTAGAGTTCATCGCGGCGTCCTGGGGCATCGAGGTGGGAACGCCGGGGGGAGGGCGGGGCGTCCGGCCCCACAAATGCGGCCAATGCTTCTCCGGTCATGCCCAAGGCACTCATCAGCCCCAGGATCTCGCGGCGGGTGCAGTCCATTGAAGTATCTCCCAAGTTTGCACGACTGTTCTTGATCCCCAGTTGTAAGCGGTTGGCGGTGTTCTGGACACGGATCCACACGGACTAACACGGACGGGCACGGACGGGCACGGACGGGGAGGAAAATCACTTTGCAGTTTCGAGTTCCAGCAGTTTGATGCGGATATTACGAAACGCAACTGGGCCGTGGTCCCCTTGCAACATGAGCGGCCCCATGGGCTGTTCGTCCTCGAAGCGTGCGGCGCGGGTGGGACCAGTGACGTCTTCATTTTCGTGAATAATGACGCCGTTATGCACCACCTTCACGAATCTGGCGTTCTCGGTCTTCTTGCCGGCCGTGTCGAAGCGGGGCGCGCGGAAGATGATGTCGAATGATTGCCATTCCCCCGGCTGCTTGCTCGCGTTTGCGCGCGGCGCCTTCCCTTCAAAGCCGCGCTCGGCGTCCGAGATACCGGGATCGAGTTTCCACCGCTGGTAGATACCGCCGCAATCACCATGATGCAGTTCTTTGACGCCCCAACTGTCGAGGATTTGGATTTCATAGCGGCCCTGGAAGTAGACGCCGGAATTCGATCCTTGCGGGACCATGAATTCAAGATGAAGCTCCACGTCCCCAAACTCCGCCACCGACAGGAGATCGCTGGTGCGCCCCGTTTTCCCGTTCAGCAAGACGCCGTCGCCGGGCGTCGCAAAGAGCGCTTTTGCATTGGCAGGATCCGAGGTGGCCTCACCCGCCTCGAGCCACTCGCCGTGCGGTTCGCGCCACGTCGCAAGATCCACGCTCACGGCAGAGGGAACTGCTGTCGCCTCGGCCACCGCCCGCACCACTTCCAAAAGCAATACCACCAGGCACAGTAACGAGGTCCTCATACCGAGTTGATCTCCACAGGCTGAAGAAAAGAGACATCAGGGATTCCAAGGGCGGCAAGGACGCGGTTGTTGTTTCGCACTCACGGTTTACGCGCCACGTGACATGTGGGCTGCATGCCGCGCCTGGCGAAATATTGCTGATGATACTCCTCGGCACGCCAGAATTCCCGCGCTGCTTCGATCTGCGTGACGATGGGCCGGGAATACACCCCCGAGCGGTCCCAACGTTCCTTGGCCGCCTGCGCCGTCCGCGCTTGTTCGGGCGAATAGTAGAAGATGGCGGAGCGGTACTGGTCGCCGACGTCAGGCCCCTGCCGGTTGAGCGTGGTGGGATCATGCATTTGGAAGAAGAAGTCCACGAGGGCCTCGTATGAAACTTGTTGCGGATTGAAGTCCACCAGCACGACCTCGGCGTGGCCAGTGTCCTTATAGCAAACATCCTGGTAACTCGGGTGGGCGAGCCGGCCGCCGGAGTAGCCGCAGGCCACATCCTGCACGCCGGGAATCTGGCGAAACGCAGATTCCACCCCCCAGAAACACCCCGCGCCAAACATGGCTTTTTCCATGGGAGACTCCTTTCGCGCCCGCGCCCGCGCCGGACGCGGGGACACGGGCCAACACGAACCAAGACGGGTAAAAACGGTAAACTGGGACAAGCTACTTCCATTGTACGCGCGCGACGAAGGTGGCACCTTCGGCGCCGCGGGCACGGATGCTGTCGTCCCATACGCCTTCTGAAACCGTCACCCATGATTCGTTCGGGGTGATGGCCGTAGCGCCGTTGTTCCCGAGTGTGGCGCCCCGCTCCGGGATGAGCACGCGCTCCGTGGAGCGCAAGACACACAATTTATCTTTGTCCACCTCGGCCATGAACAAGGGCGCGCGATGCCGAAACACGTGGTCATTGTTTGCGCCCCGCCGCGTGTACACGAGATAGAGCGTGTCGCCATGCGTGAGCCAATGTTGTTGCGTGTTGTAACTGCCCAGTTCTTCGCCATCGTCGAACTGCCACGGTTGAATCGGCTCAAAGTGAAGGCCGTCCTGGCTGCGCGTGACATAACCCTTCACATCATTGCGCAAGGTCAAATAGTAGGTCGCGCCCACCTTTGCCAGCGATGGCTCGCACAACCCACGCTCGACCGCCAGCGCGAGTTCATCGCCATGTTCCACATAGGACAGCGTCTCGCCGTCGAATCGGCACCGCATCACGGCAGAGCCAAACGGCGCCTCCCGCGGCCCGCGAAAATAAAACGGGACGAGCAGCGTTCCATCATTCTCTACCAACCACTGCACGCATCCCGGCGTGACAAGGTAAAACTTGCCCTCAGGTTCGGGCATCTCCACAAACTTCCAGGCAGTCCACGCGTCTGCAGCGGGGTCGTAGGTCGCATAGGCGGCGGCATGTGAGCGTGGCTTCTCGAGCAGGGGCAGGCCTTCGCGATATCGAATCTTGGTGCCAATGGCCAGCACCTTTCCGGACGGTGCGTGCCAGCCCGGTGTCACATCACACACGCTCACCACCTCGCCGTCTGGCTGCTTCACCCAGTCCAATTCCGGCGGCAGCATCGGCCCTCTCCAGGTCTTGCCCAGATCCTCGCTGAGCATATAGTGCAGCCCGCCGTAATAATCGGAGATCTGGAGATGCTTCTGCAGCGTCAACACGATAAGGGGCGCTCCTTCCTTGCCTTGGCCGGGAACCGCAGCGGCGCGCGGATGAAACCACAGCCATTGCCCATCATCATGCTTGAGAATGGTTTCCAGGGGTGTTTCAAACTCCGCCCTTGCAGTCATCGCGGCGGCCGCCACGCCGAGAACCAACCAAGCGCACCAGAATTGCACCATATATCCGATTCCTGATTTCCTATCCCCTTTAACCTTCAAGGGTGCACGCGTAGTCCCCGCAACGTCTCCAGGGCCACATCGGGTTTGTTGGTAATAATCGCATCGATGCCCCAGCCGGCGAGGCGCTGCATTTCGACGGGGTCATCGACGGTCCAGGCGGCGACGCTTCTTCCCTTGCGGTGTGCACTCTCTATCAATTCAGGCGTGATCGCCTCGTGATGCGCGTTGAACCCGGCAACACCGATCAGCCGGCCGAAAGCCAGCAACTGGTCCCAGCGCTCCGGCCGCTCCTTGTCTTTGCTCACGAGAAACTCCGTGCGCA